>JAENVX010000084.1 GCA_016650355.1 Bacteroidia bacterium
CCGCACGAGGGGCGTTGGCCGGACTCGATGAAGGTGGGCGGCGGCTGGAAGGGCCATTACGGACGCATGTGGCGCGGGCAATTCCAGATGGCCTCAGCCAGTAGATTTTGAGTTGAGAATCCCTTCATGATTTGCTTTTCGGAATTAATTGTAAAGACTGCCAGCACGTTGGTGCTGTCCCGAATTTTGGAACCTGTAAATTCAAAGAAATTATTCAAAGTCAAAATGTCCTGATATTTTATAGAATCAATTTTGGTATACACATTCACAATCGAGGTATATCCGTTTGAGAACTTGCCTTCAATGGTAGTGTTGAGCGAAACATGCATGTTGATATCAGCCAAATCAATAATTGGATTGATGTCTCGGAGTTTGACATTAAGTGATACAGTGTATTCCTGATTATCCTTTTGTTTTTCGAGATAGTACTTTTTTAAGGCATCAGTGTTGTTGGTAAGACTTAAGTAAAGTTCATTGCCGAAATTTTGTAGGTCGATGAACAAAGAAGAATAATAATAGTCACCTACCAAACTTATGTCTAAGAGAGAGCTCTGAATTGTTAGTTTTCGCTTTGCGCCATCTGTTGATGAGATCAAATGAACGGAATCAAACTCGAGGGATTCTTCATCATATTGAATAATTGTTTTACTTAAATAGACCTCTCCGAAAATACTATCCAGTTCAAGACCGTGGGTATTGATGTTAATATTTGACTGAATGAAAATGTTTTTTTCAAGGTGTAATAAGGGTTTAAGAAAAATGGTATCAATTCTTCCAGCAAGGTTTACAAGATTATTTCCTTTTCTAAAATCAATCGAGCCTTTAGCATCTAACTGTAAGTTAGGGTCGTCAATTTTAATAACACCTTGAAAAAACTGTTTTGAGAAGTTGGCGTCTGTTATGATATTAAGATAATCATACCCCTGTATCCCTAACGAGGAAATGGAGCCTGCGAGCGAGAAGTCAGCTGACAATAATGTCAAGCCTTTTCCTTTTAGGTGACCCTCAAGCGAAACTTTTTGAAACATAGTAGTATCCTTTAAATACCTACCCAGTTCAAATGACTGCAACGTTAGATTTCCGTTGTAGGTAGAGAGATCAATATTTTTCTGATTGATCTTTAGATTGAGGTCGGAAGTAATTTTTCCCAGTGGGCCTTCAAAATCTCCCTTGGCTACAAAGTCGGTAATAAACCCTGAGAAATTACCATTTAGGGTAAATGTTTGCAATGGCTCTAATCTCGAATAGGCATCTTCCGGAATGGCAAATGTGAAGTCGCTAATGTCAATTTTACTTTTCGATAGCTTCAAATTGATAAAAGTTTCATTAATGCTCGGCAATCCATCCATCTCCAGGCTGCCGTTTAGAATGCTATTAGCGTATTGAATATTCATCCGCTTGTAGAAGAGTTTACTTATTTTTCCACTCAGGTCTCCTGTTAATTGGATAGCATGTTTGAGGGCTGCAGCTTCGGAGGCAAACAGCGCAAGATCATTTGGATGAATGGTGGTGCCAATAAGATGGGCTTGTAGATTTACTTTATTTATAAAGTCACTTAAGTCTTTATTGCTACTGTATTTGAAGATGATAGTATCGCTTACCTCACTGTTTCCGGCTTTCAAATGCAAGCCCAAAAACTCCATAGAATTTTGCGATAACCTGAAGAATGTTTGAAGTTGCTCGACTTCCAGCTGAGTCGATACATCTTTAGCCTGCAAGTTCAACACATCGAACTGTGTTGTATCGCCAATTATTTTAAAATTTTGTGCTTGAATTTCAGGGATTGAAATGCTGAAGTGATGATAATCAAACCTTGTAGCGACAGAATCACTTTTGAATTTATCATTATATCTAAATAGCGCATTGTTGATCAAAATCTCTCCGATATTCACTTTTGATCCACCTCCGCCTTTACCTGAAGAAGCCATTTTGTTAATCCTATCAATAAAGATGTTGATATTGAGTTCTGTTGTTGAGTCGGATTCAGGAATAGTTAACAGATTAACATACGCACTATCAAGCTCTGTTGCGTCAATGTTGATGTTGTTTTTATTTAATATTTTGTGAAAAACAAAATTTACTTTGACTCGCTTTGCGCGAATCATTATGTTTTTCTCGGTATCCCTGATTAGGAGTCCGTTAATCTCAAGACGATCGTACCACACCAGGTTAAAAGATTCAACCGTTGTTTCGAAACCTAAGACACTGGAGAAAGTATTTAAATAGCTACTTAGGATATTTACCTGAACGACTGGAATTTGAAGTGTGATAAAGCTGAGTATCAAAAAGCCGACTATGAATAATATGCCGTAGGCGATTATTTTTTTAAGCCTCCTGAAAATTCTATTTTTTATACCTTGCAGGTCCATGGATCAAAAAATACATCTCGTTATCCTCGCTATCGAGTCTTCTTGTGATGAGACATCCGCCTCAATTATCCAAAACGGCAAGGTACTTAATAATGTTATCGCCTCGCAATCCGTACATGAGAAATATGGTGGCGTGGTGCCTGAGTTGGCATCGCGTGCTCATCAGCAAAATATTGTTACGGTTGTTAACGAAGCCATCGCAACATCTGGTATTGCGCTTACCGATTTAAATGCGATAGCCTTTACACGTGGCCCCGGCCTGATGGGTTCCCTACTGGTGGGAGTATCCTTTGCTAAGGGACTGGCGCTGGCGCTTGATATTCCTATGATCGAAGTAAATCATATGCATGCTCATGTACTTGCCCACTTTATCAAGCATGGGCAGATAGAAGATGACAAGGAGTTGCCCACTTTTCCGCTTTTGTGTTTGACCGTCAGCGGAGGCCATACCCAAATTGTCAATGTCAAAGATTACCTGGACATGCAAGTAATTGGGGAGACGCAGGATGATGCGGCCGGTGAGGCTTTTGACAAAGCGGCAAAAATGTTAGGTTTGCCCTATCCGGGTGGGCCTTTTATTGATCAGTATGCCAAGCAAGGAAATCCAAAGGCATATATCTTTCCTGATACTAACATGCCTGGATTAGATTTTTCATTCAGTGGCATCAAGACTGCATTTCTGTATTTTCTTCGAGATGAAAAATTGAAGGATCCTGATTTTGTAGAAAAAAACTTGGCGGATATTTGCGCAAGTTTACAACATCATCTGGTGCATATGTTGATGAAACGTTTAAAGAAAGCAAGCGAAGAAACTAAAATCAATACAATCGCAATTGCTGGTGGCGTAGCTGCAAATTCTTGTTTGCGAAAGGAGTTAAAAAATACTGCGGAAAAATTGGGTTGGAAGGTGTTTATACCAGAGTTTCAATATTGTACCGACAACGCTGCAATGATAGCCATGGCTGCACATTATAAATTCTTAAAAGGTGAATTTTGTAGTTTGGACATAGCCCCTGAACCAAGCCTGGTGATTTAAATCTGTTATGAAAGCAAATTTTAAGCCTGGCGATCAGAAAGTTTATAAGAGGATTGTTACTGATTCCGACCGGGCCACCTTTCATGGGGAGGTATTGCACGCTGTTTACTCAACCTTTGCCTTGGCTCGCGACTTTGAGTGGTCATCGCGACTATTTTTTATTGAGATGAAGGAAGAAGATGAAGAGGGGGTAGGAACAACTTTAAATATCGAACATAAAGGTCCGGCTTTTGTTGGTGAAGAGATTAAGATTGTTGCCACCATTGAAAAGATTGAAAGAAATGAGCTAATTTGTTCGATTAAAGCAACATGTGGTAATCGCTTGTTGGCTATCGGAAAAACAGGACAGAAAATGTTGAAGAAAGAAAAGTTAAGGCGTTTGTTTAAGAGTGGCCAATGATCAAAAACAGATTTTCGAAAGACATAAATATTAGGAACCGACAAGCTACATTTGAGTATGAGCTTCAGGAAAAATATGTGGCGGGAATGGTCTTGACTGGTACTGAGATAAAATCTATTCGCGAAGGAAAAGTGAATTTACAAGACGGATATGTTTACTTTAATAATAACGAGGCTTTTGTAAAGGGTATCAATATCTCACCTTATTCCCACGGTATGCATTTCAACCATGATGCTACCCGTGAACGGAAGCTATTACTTAAAAAATCAGAAATTAAAAAAATTGAAAAAAGGGTGGAGGAAAAGGGTCTAACGCTTTTGCCGTTGCGATTGTTTATAACAGATCGAGGGTTCGCTAAACTGGAAATAGCCATTGGCAAAGGGAAGAAGACACATGATAAGAGAGACTCCATCAAAGAGCGTGACGTAAAACGAGAGCTAAGTCGAATAAAAATCAGATAACTAAATAGTGAATGGAGGTTATTGATCACGGTGTATGTCGGCTGGCTTTGGTGTCGGTGAGAAAGGGCCCAAGCGAACAATCCGAGCAGGTAACCCAACTCCTTTTTGGTGATCATTACGAAGTGACCCTAGTTTCGGAAGATAAAAAATGGACACACATCCGCATTCATGCCGACCTATACGAGGGCTGGATAAATGAAAAGCAGCATCATTCCATTACTAAGGAATTCTTTGAACAAATCAATCACGCCAACTATAAAATATCTACAGACCTTACCAGTAGCCTTCTTTATAAAAAGAGCCCACTCACCATTTTAATAGGAAGTATCGTGCCTATCTCTAATTCAGAGTTATTTCGGATGGAGGAGCAATTTGCATTTAATGGGGATTCAAAAAGTCTGGGACAGAAACGCGATTTTGAATTTTTAAGCACGATTGCGTTTAAATATCTCAATGCTCCCTACCAATGGGGTGGTAAGGGGCCATTTGGAATAGACTGCTCAGCGTTTACGCAAATGATATTCAAGATTTCGGGTTATCAATTGTTACGTGATGCCTCACAGCAGGCGAATCATGGCAAAAAGGTGGCGACTATCTCTGATGCTCACCCTGGCGACCTGGCATTTTTTCAAAATCCAGATGGTCTAATAGTACATGTTGGTATTATTCTGACTGAAGGGAAGATTATTCACGCGTCTGGCAAGGTCCGCATTGATTACCTTACGGAAGAGGGCATCTTAAATTCCGAAACGAAGATTTATACACATCAGTTGGCTGGTATCAGGAGAATATTGACCAACAACTAAATACCTCTCCAGGCTGTATTTTTATTATACCATTACCAAAAGGGTGCATTCTGTCTTGAAAAAATGAAAGATTGGGTTTATCTTTCGTAGATGAATAGCAGGGTATTGGTGCTTAATCAGGATTTTAGCCCGCTGATGGTGTGTTCAGTTGAGCGCGCATTTATCCTTGTGTACCTAAATAAAAGCGAAATGGTGCGTCCTGCCAATGGTCATAAACTTCGTTCTGTCAGTCATACTTTTGCAATGCCTTCAGTCATACGGCTGCATCGATATGTAAACGCGCCTTACAAAGGCGTTAACCTGACACGGCAAAATATTTTCAAGCGCGACAATAGTGAATGCCAATATTGTGGAACAAAAAAAGATCTCACGCTGGACCATGTGATACCCAGTTCGCGGGGCGGTGCCCACTCCTGGTTGAACCTGGTAACAGCGTGTAAAAGGTGCAATGCCAAAAAGGGCAACTATGCCCCGGAAGATGCTGAAATGACGCTTAAAAAGAAGCCATACAAACCTTCCTATGCGATCTTCTTAAAAGATCATGCGAATGGAAATTCAGGTGAGTGGGATGATTTTTTAAGCAGTAAGAATTAGTCCAAATATTTTTTTCTTTAGCAATTGACTTCCCTCGTGGATTGGCATGCCATGAAAGCAATACTACTATATTAATGTATTTGTGGTAAAAGAATTATATTCGTTCGACTAAACCGGCATTAATGAAGGACATCCATTTGAGGAGTCTCTATTTTTCTCACGTTCTTTCTTTTACATTCCTTGTCCTTTGCACCGCTTGCCAACAGGAATCCTCCCATCAACCATTGCCACAAAATATTAATGAAATTGGTCAAGATAAGCCAATTGATACCATTCTTACATTAGACGAAGCACAATTATTGTATGAGGGTGGTGAAGCTTTTTTAGCCTCCAACAAAAGAGATAGCAGCTTATACTATCATGAAAAAGCACTTGTCCTTAGGGAAAAGGTGGGTAGGAATAATAGAGAATTGTTTGATAGCTATATAAAAGTAGGACGGTTTTATCTACAGGATTTCAAATATGATGTTGCAGATAAGTACTATGAAAAAGCACAATTAATTATACGAAATTTTGGTGTACCAGTTGATGATGAGATTAATTTCCTTCTGGATTTAACGAGTATCAAGACCAACCTGAAAGATATTCCTACTGCGATTGCCATACTTAATAGATTATTAAATATTGTTCTGGTTCATCGCCCCAATGATAAATTAACACTGGGCAAGATTTACCACTCTACGGGCAACGCTTACTACACCGACAGCCAATTTGAGAAAGCCATCCTTAATTGCACAAAGGCGGCTGCTTACTTTGGTGAGATTCAAGATTACATGAGACTGGGTGTAATGTTTTCCACATTAGGCGTGATTTACTCAGCAATGGATGAAAACAAAAATGCCATTATCAATTACAGGAAAGCCATTCAAAATCATTTAAAGTGGTCTGAGCCCGAATCTAACCAGTTGGCAATTGTCTATCTTCAAAAAGCATTTGTTCATCAGGAAATAGGTCAGTTTGATTCAGCCCAATATTATTTACAATGGAACCTGAGGATCAGGCGAAAAGTGTACGGAGAAAAAGATCCAAATACATTTGGGGCAAAATTTTCTCTGGGGAAATTCTACACTTCAATCGGGTGTTATGATTCTGCGGTAAAGTATTCTCAAGAAAGTCTTATTTCACTGGTTAAAGATTTTAATGACCATAACATTCGGTCCAACCCAATTGCAGGCCAAACTGAATTGAACACCGATTTAGTTTTGGGACTTGTTACTAAAGCGAATGCACTTAAGAATCTTAGTGAGCATGACCTTAAAAAGGATTACTTCGATTTATCATTAAATACTTATTTGTTAGCGGATAGTGTTTTTACAATTTTCAGAAGAAATCAAAGATACGATGATCCTCAACTGCGGGAACTTGAAATGAACTATTTGCCGTACCATCAAATGATGGAGTTGACTTTTAGCCTACATAAAAAGTCAGGAAATATATACTATCTTAAGAAGGCAATCGAAATAATGGAGCAATCTCGGGCCGTTCTTTTAGAGAGTGCTCTTAATCGGGCACGGCAATATGATACGACTGGGGCCAATACATTCAATACCGATGAGAATACATTGATCAAACAAAGGTCTGAGATTCTGCATCAGCTTTCAATGATTAATATCTCTGAGAAGAGATTAGACTCGTTGCGTGAAGAGTTGTTATCGGTCGATAATTCATTCTCCGAATGGAAGAAGGTCATTGAGAAAAGCAATCCGAACTACTTCAATCTTAAGTATAATCAAAAGACGGTTAACCTCGAAGAAATTCAATCCTTGCTTAAAGACCGAAATAGTATTTTATTAGAATTTTTATGGAGTGATAAAAATATTTATGCATTGGCGATAGGCGGTGATACTATAAAAACTAAAATCATACAGCAAACCGACTCGTTCAAAGTAGCCTATAATAATTTTGTCGCGCAATTGCAGGCTTCCCCTGATGAATCAATTAAACAGGAGAATTTTGATCAGTATACTTATAACGCTAATGTGCTTTACCAAGAGCTGATCAATGATTTGCTTCCTAGCAATCTCGATTCTAACGAAGATATCAGTTTAATAATATCTGCTACCGGCCCAATGGCATCAATTCCGTTCGAGGCACTCGTTACGCAAATGCCGCAGAGCAATGACGTGAATTATAAGTTGCCATATTTGATCCATCGCTATCCCATTAGTTATGCCTATTCAACGGGCATTCTACTTAAGCAAAGCAAGTCTGAACGGGATGGGAACAAACTTCTTGCATTGGGTTTTGCGGGAAACGGATCCTCACGCGTTCAGCGGAATAATTTGAGTAACCTTCCAGGAACAGAAAAGGAAATAAACTCCATTCGACAAGTGATGAAAAACAATACGAACAAGTATTACCTGGAAAGTGAGGCTTCCGAAACCACCTTTAAGAAGCAAGCAGCTGATTTTGACATCATTCACCTTGCAATTCACGGTGTAGCTGATTCAACCAATGCACTTAAATCTAAACTGGTTTTTCGTTCTGAAGCAGATACAATCGAGGATAGCAATTTGTATGCACACGAATTGTACACACTGAATTTGAATAAGCTTGATCTTGCCGTGCTTAGCGCGTGTGAATCGGGAATAGGTAAGCAACAGGCAGGTGAAGGTGTGATGAGCATTGCCCGCGGATTTGCCTACGCTGGCTGCCCGTCATTGGTAATCAGCCTTTGGAAAATTGATGATCGTACCTCAGCTCAGGTGATGGGTAATTTTTATAAATATATATCAGCTGGTGATTATCTCGATTTTGCATTGGCCGCTTCTAAATCAGAGTATATTCGAGGCGCCAGCGAGTTTAATTCACACCCCGCTTATTGGGCTGCATTTTTACAAATAGGAGACACAAGAGGTATAGAAGCAAAAATGTCCAATTCAAAACTTTCGACACTTGCCTTCATTATTCTTTCCATTGCATCCTTGCTCATTTTTTTTCGATGGATTAGAATCAGTCGAGCAAGAATGCTGGACTGATCTAAGGCAAATTTATATTAACGATTTAATACTTCAATAAGAGCAACTACATCTTTGGGAGTTTTAATTGTGCCATCTTTATTAATATAGAATCTTTCAAAATCTTCTGTACCCAGATAATTGAAGGATTTTTCAATCACTACTTTACTATTGGGGAATTTTCCATCAGTAATGGCTTGCTTAATACTTTCTCTAAGTTTAGGATAATAGTAGAGTACCTCTATACGATCAATGCCACTTTTCCGGAGTTTTAGTACGGTATTATCAAGAAGATCCTCTTCAGATTTTACATGGGTACTCCAATCAACGATATCTATAGCCCTCATTGTGCCATTTATTAATACTGGATGAAATCCAATCTCGTCCCCTTTCTGTAAATTCCATCCAGGATGATCAAAGTAGATTATTTTTTGTCCTTTGGTCCCGAGTTTCATTTTTAACTCGCCTGGTGATTTTGGTGGTTGTTCGACATGACCTTGAATGTGTGACATAACTTTTGGTTTTAGATTAAATAATTTATTTATAACTCACCGGTTTTGCATAGCACTGGGGTTTAATCGAGTTCGTTTAAAAGTTTACGCGCCTTCTCGCCATAGGTGCTGCTTTTGCTTATCTCCCACAATGTTGCTTTCACACGTTCTAATTTATTCATTTTCAGGTAAGTAAGTGCCAGGTACCATTTCGCCTGTGTTACCAGGTCGCTGTGATTGGTGAGCATGTGTTTAAACGTTTTTTCTGCTTCCTGCAATTGACCGGCTTCTAATTGCGCATTGCCCATACACAA
>JAENVX010000085.1 GCA_016650355.1 Bacteroidia bacterium
AACCGAAGAGAACGCGATTTTTATATTGCACTTACAGGGCTCTTTTATATTCTGCAAATGGTAGATGCCCATGTTGATTCCCATTTAAAAGAATTTGACCTTAATCCTCAACTCCAAGTAAGGTTGGAACCTTCTATGAGTAATGATCTCTTGATTGGAAGAAGTACAGGGCTCTCTTTAAAACTAAGATTTTAAGCATGAACATACTTCTGCTCGGCTACGGTAAAATGGGAAAAACGATAGAGGCAATTGCGCTCGAGCGCGGTCATGCCATTGTGGGCAAAGTCGACAATGAAATGGAGAGGGCTGCGCTTGACTTGGCCATCAAACCAGACGTTGCTATTGAGTTTTCGATGCCCGAAGTTGCGGTTGATAACATCAAGTTTAGTATTGACCGGAACATACCTATTGTATGCGGAACAACAGGATGGTTGGCTAGTAAAGAGGAAGTTGAAAAATATTGTCTCGACCGTAACTCCACACTTTTTTACACTTCTAACTTTAGCCTGGGTGTAAATATTTTTTTTAAGCTAAATGAATTTCTGGCCAAGCTTATGAATAGGCATCGTGAGTACACGGTAACTGTTGACGAGACTCACCACACCCAAAAAAAAGATACACCCAGTGGTACTGCAATCTCATTAGCCGAGGGAATCATTAGGAATTTGTCAAACAAAAAAGACTGGACCAATGAACCAAGTTCAAATCCTGATTCGCTTGTGATCAATTCATACCGGGTTGACCCCGCGCCTGGCACCCACACCGTGAAATATAAGTCTGCAATAGATGATATTGAAATAACACACACGGCCCATTCCCGTCAAGGATTTGCACTTGGGGCTGTGCTGGTGGCAGAATGGATTAAAGACAAGAAAGGTATTCTGAATATGGAGGATTTTTTTAACCTCACCCCATCTGGATGAGTAGTACAGCACGATTTGTTCATCCCTCTCCAAATGGAGTGGCAACTGATACTAAAATTTCAAGGGACTTTAGTCCCAAACACAAAACTGTAGTACACCTACCTGAAAGGGTAAGGTTGACAAATCAATATTTTGCGTTTCTTTGCGGCACTATTTTTAAAATTTGATTATAGAAAATTATGAATTGGAAATTCTGGGAGAAAAAACCACAAGAGCAAGAAAGTCAAAAACCTAAGGGAATTGTAAAAGAATGGGCAGATGCCATCGTCTTTGCCGTAGTGGCCGCGACTCTTATCCGGTGGCTAATCATGGAGGCTTACACCATACCTACCCCTTCCATGGAAAACTCAATGCTCGTGGGCGATTTTTTATTTGTTAGCAAATTTCATTATGGAACGCGCACTCCAAAAACTATCCTTCAAATTCCACTTACACATCAAAAAATCTGGTTCACAGAAATCCCATCCTACCTGGAGTGGATTCAACTTCCGCAGTATCGTTTGCCGGGCTTTAGCAGCGTAAAACGAGAAGATGTTGTCGTTTTTAATGTACCTCCTAAAGAATTGAATGATGGAAAAACCTATCCGGTTGACCTGAAGACAAATTACATTAAAAGATGTGTTGGCATACCAGGAGATGTGCTTGAGGTGAAATCGCGTCAGCTGGTTGTAAATGGGCAAGTAATTAAAAATGCAAAGGGATTACAATTTAGCTATCTGGTTACCGCCAAAGATGAAATTAATGAGCGAAACCTGATTAAGTTAGGGATTGATCCTGATGATTACAACTATTTAGGACGGCCAGAGAATAATGCGGTCTATCAGATGTTTCTAACGCAAGAGAAAGTTGAAGAACTGAAAACTATACCGTATATCGTTTCTATCGATGATGATTACAGGACGCATGATGGCACGGATATGCGCATATTTCCGAACGCAAAATACGCCCCATGGAACGGTGACAACTATGGCCCGCTTACCATTCCAAAAAAAGGGATGACAATTGTCATTAACGACTCCACATTGGCAACGTATGGCGGAACCATTCGCGATTATGATCACAACGAAGATGTGAAAATAGAAAACAGCAAACTTTTTATTGACGGAAAGGAAATAGTAGAATATACATTCAAGCAGAACTACTATTTCATGATGGGAGACAACCGCCACAATTCTCTTGACTCAAGGTATTGGGGCTTTGTGCCAGAAGATCACATTGTTGGCAAAGCATTTTTTGTTTGGCTCTCTATTGATAAGTATGCCAGTTTTATCAACAAGATCAGGTGGAGCAGGTTTTTTATGCTGATTAAGTAGTATTAAGTATCAAGTCTTTAGTATTGAGTAAATGTTGTCTTTGATAGGTAATTAACTTAAGACTTAATACTCTAGAACTATTTTTACCATTCAATCTCTTTCAGTCCCTTACTCTTTAAGTATTCATTTGTTTTACTGAAATGCTTCCCACCGAAAAAACCACGGTCGGCAGAGAAGGGTGAGGGATGGGCTGACATTAGCACAAAGTGCTTTGAGTGATCTATGATCTCCCCTTTTTTTTGGGCATAGGCACCCCACAATATAAAGACAACATTTTTCTTTTCATCAGATATCTTTTTAATGACAGCATCCGTAAACGTTTCCCATCCTTTCTTTTGATGAGATCCTGCCTCAGCGGTTCTTACAGTGAGCGTGGCATTCAACAATAGTACCCCTTGCTTAGCCCATCTTTCGAGATCACCATTTTGTGGTATTGGTTTGCCTAAGTCATTAAGAATCTCTTTAAAAATATTTAGAAGAGATGGAGGGAACCGGATTCCGTTTCGCACAGAAAAGCACAAACCGTTAGCCTGACCTGGGCCGTGGTAAGGGTCTTGCCCTATTATGACCACCTTTATTGCATCGAAATCACAACAATCGAACGCCCGAAAAATTTCCTTTCCAGGCGGAAAAATGGTGTGCGCGAGATATTCTTGTTTAACAAAGGCCGTAAGTTCCTGAAAATAAGGCTTTTCAAATTCGTCCCCCAATCGAGATTTCCAGGTTGGATCAATTTTCACTTCTATGGCCATTGTGTTAAATATTCTACAACAAATCTTCTATCACCTCTGTAAAATAGAAAAAAATGATATTTTTGAACGGATGATTGCAGAAATAACCAAAGGGGTAAAGGTAAGTGTGGAGACGGAATATCAACCTTCCTATTCCAGTCCCAGCCAGTATCACTATGTTTTTACATATCGAATTACTATAGAAAATCAAAGCGAATTCACCATCCAGCTGATGCGCAGGCATTGGTACATTCACGATGCGGGCTTTAGTCAACGGGAAGTAGAGGGCGATGGTGTGGTGGGTCAACAACCAGTTTTGGAGCCAGGTCAAACACACCAATATGTTTCAGGTTGTAACTTAAAATCCGGTATTGGTAAAATGGTTGGCACCTATGACATGGAGCGAATAGTGGATGGATCAACTTTTAGAGCGAAAATTCCTGAGTTCATGATGATAGCCCCGCTCCGACTCAATTAATCTAGGTCGTATTGCAATTCACCGATTCCAGAAATTTGCATTCAGATTAATTCCCTAATTTCCCATTTCATCTATCGTACGATTTCGTGGTCAATTACCATCAGTTAAAAGCTTTTATCAAACATTGGCTCACCTCCGTAGATAAGCACTCAATTCACTCCCCCTTTTTTTTTGACTTTTATAACAAAGTAATATTAGACAAAACGGATCCCGGTCAATTTAGTGAGACCGAACAATTGAGATCAAATCTTTTAGTCAACTCTACCGAAATTGAAATAATAGATTTTGGTGCAGGGTCAAAAAAACTTAACGGTACAAAAAGAAAACTTTTGGATATCGCCAGTACAAGTCTAACTCCTCAAAAATTTGCAAGACTATATTATAACATCATCACCTACCAGAAAGCAAAAAACATTGTCGAACTAGGTACTTCCTTAGGGATTACCTCACTGTACCTGGCCAAGAGTAAAGCATGTCATGTAACAACTTTCGAAGGGAGTCGCTCGTTGGCAGATGTTGCGATTACCAATTTTGAATACTTTGAAAAGCAAAATATCGAACTAATAGAAGGCAACATCAATTCCACATTGCAAGAATTTGTTCAGAATCCCGCCAAAATCAATTTTGTTTTGATTGACGCAAATCACCAGTACGCACCCACCCTGCGCTACTTTAATATGATGATGAGAAGACTAAATGAAAAAAGCATAGTCGTATTGGATGATATTCATTGGTCGGAAGAAATGGAGCGTGCCTGGAATGAACTCAGGACAAGCCAACTTGTGTATGGAAGTATCGATTTGTTCCGCTGTGGAATTTTATTTTTCGACCCTGATATAAATAGGCAGCATTTTGTACTAAACTTATAACAGACTGAAATAAACTCTATTTTTACATTTTTAAGGAACATTCATGAGTGAATCCACACCAGCAAAATCGGGTAACAAAGCGGCTATTATAATTGCCCTGCTTTCTATTATTGTTATCATCCAAAGCATAAAAATCTATCTTGACTATCAGCGCAATGTGGAGAAAACAGTACAAATAGCTGACACAGAGGAGAATTTAGCAAGCACCATGCAGCGGCTAAATGAAATAAAGATGGAACTTGATCAGAAAATATTAGATATCGAAAAACTTGGAGGTGATATTTCTGAACTTGAGAAAGTGAAAGCTGAAGTAGATGCTCAACTAAAAAGAAGCACGGCCCGATCCGCAAAAGAAATTGAACAATTGAAAGATAGGGTTGAGGGATATGAAGAATTGCTAAAACTTAAAGATGAGGAATTAGAAAAACTCAAATCGGTAAATAAAGAGTTGTTTACAGAAAACAGATCACTCAAAACTCAAAAGAATGTCCTCAACGATTCCATCAACAGGCTTGAGAAGAATAAGGAAGAACTTACGACCAAAGTGGCAATTGCCTCTCAATTGAAAGCTGAAAGCGTTTCTGTCAAATCACTTAACTCAAAAGGCAAAGAGCGTGAATCTCCGTTTAAAAACCGGCAATTGGAAAAACTAAAGGTTGAGTTTCTGATAGCCGACAATAAAGTGGCTCCTGTTGAAGGCAAGAAAATATTAATTCGTGTTGTCGATGAGAATGGCCAGATTATTTTTGATGTCGCCAAAGGGTCGGGCACTTTTATACTTAATGGAAAAGAAGAGTTTTATACCTCTTCGCAAGATATCCTATTTGATAATACGCGTCAAAAATTGACGTATGTGTATGAGAAGGGATCTGAATATACTTCGGGAAATTATACTGTTGAAATCTTTACGGATGGATATAAAATGGGAAGTGCGCAGTTTGCTGTGAAATAAATTTTAGCCGCATTCCCACATTCGGTTGTGGACTTAAATTCCTCTTACTTTCTTCCAAATATCAGCGTGTCAGTAGCAAGGAATGGCAGTTCATATCCTCCGGTGTCCATTTTGATTTGGGAATTCAATTTCTGTAAACCATCCTTTGTGACTTTTGTATTAAACAGGTAAAGCTCTTTAAGAGACCTAATGTTATTTACGATTTTCAAGGCTTCATCACTGACATTGGTTTCAACCAGGTTGAGATAAAATAAATTATTACAACCCTGCAAGTGTGAAATCCCACTGTCAGTAATAAGCGTGTGCTCCACATGCAGCCGCCTCAGTTCTTTTAATTCCGAAATTAAAATCAGGTCGTCATCTGAAACTGTTGTTCGCGCCAGATTTAATTCAATAACCTGTGGGCTCAAAATTTTTAAAAGTTCTAAATCTCTTTGTTCCACTTCTTTTTTGCCCGCAAAACTTATAGACAAATAATTCGACTTGCCTCCAACAGAGCCGATAGACACGCCAAGTGATCTAAGCTCCTCAATAGCTGCGCCATCGGCAACAGCAACCTCTTCAATAGGGAGCCAGCTGTTGACTGTCTGGGTAGATGATAGAGATTCCAAATAGTTTGTTAATTCTTCACGCTTAGAAAGTTCCTTCACTTTTTTTTCAAAGCTGGCGCCTTCCGTTATCCACCACTTAATCAACTCGATATCCGAAGATGTTAATTGAGCCTCCCTCCGAGGTGGCATATGCCCTTTTTCCTCTATGGATAAGGAAGTTCGCTTGATTATCTCGCTCTCTTTAGGCTCACCTGCAGTAAATATTTCTCCATGCTTCCCGCCTTTTTTTATCAATTCAATTTCATCCAGGCGCAATTGCCCTTTTTGCTTTTTAGAACTATGGCATGCATAACATTTTTCTTTCAATAATGGCTGAATAATATCATCGTAAACTTTCGCCTCACTTACATTCTCAATGGGTTGCCTTTGGGTTGCAATCTTTTGTGTATTCGCTGCATCCAAACTATCCGTACCGGAGTCAAAAAGATAATCCTCGCCTCGTGTAAGAGAACTGCCCCAATGACCTGTAACCATAAGTAATATCACCAAAGGGAAAAATAAAACCAATACAGCTTTTCGCTGATCCTTTTTTGGAAGGGCAAAGGATTTGCTACTGAAAAGAAAAATCAAAAAAGCCAGGCCTGCCGTGGCAAAACCCATCCACTTGTGTTGACTAAGAAGTTCATCATCATAAGCTCCCTCATTTGATAAAATGTAACCACTGAATGCAGCAAGAACAGCCGAAAGCGTACCGAAAAATAAGGCAGGCCGGACTGCTGCTTTTAATTTTTTATACCGTTTTGTTTTGGATAATAACTCGAACAAAAAAGCCAGCAAGAGAATACCAATTGGAAGATGCACAAGTGCCGGATGAAATCGACCAAAGATAGAAGTGAAGTTGATTTCGGCTAGCATTACGTTAGGCCACAATTTCGCTAATCACTTTTCCTGAAACATCCGTCAACCTAAACGGCCTACCTTGAAATTGATAGGTAAGTTTTTCATGATCAAATCCAAGTTGATTTAAAATAGTTGCTTGCACATCATGCACTGATGTTTTTCCGTTCACAGCACTATAACCAATTTCATCCGTTTCACCCCAACTTGCCCCACGTTTTATTCCGCCTCCCGCCATCCACATTGTGAAGGCTTCTGCATGATGATCGCGGCCAAAGAATGGCATCTGCTTATTGTCTCTGTTTTCTTGCATTGGAGTCCTGCCGAACTCTCCTCCCCAAACGATCAGCGTTTGATCTAACAAACCGCGCTGTTTCAAATCAAGAATGAGAGCGGTAATTGATCGGTCAATATCACGGCATTTATTTCTAAACCCCAGGTCAAGCGCATTATCCACATCTGTGCCATGACTATCCCATCCCCAGTCAAAAAGTTGTACAAAACGCACTCCGTTCTCTACCAGTTTTCGTGCAAGCAAACAATTGTTGGCAAAGGAGGTTTTGCCGGGACTTGTGCCATACAATTGATGAATGTAATCCGGTTCTTTATTGATGTTCATAACCTCCGGAACAGATATCTGCATGCGATACGCCAATTCATATTGGTTGATGCGTGTTAACGTTTCAGGGTCTTGAAATTCCTCGTAGTGCTGTTGATTTACATCGTTGATCGCAGCTATGGTTTTCTTTTTTAAATCACGACTTATCCCATCAGGGTCTGTAATATACAATACAGGATCACCCTCTGATCTGCATTGAACACCCTGGTATACGGAAGGTAGAAAGCCACTTCCCCACACACTTTTTCCTGCATCGGGCGTCTTGCCACCGGAAGTTAAAACAACAAATCCCGGAAGGTTAGAATTTTCTGAACCCAAGCCATATGTTGCCCACGATCCTATACTTGGTCTGCCAAGCCTTGGTGCACCCGTGTGCATGAATAACTGTGCTGGAGCATGATTAAACTGATCGGTATTAACTGCTTTTAAAAACGATAGTTCATCTGCGATTGTAGACAAATGAGGGAGGTTATCTGAAATCCATGCTCGTGATTCACCGTGTTGTTTAAATATTGCCTGAGGTCCTAACATCTTAGGCACGCCACGAATAAATGCAAATTGTTTTCCTTCTAACAAAGACGGTGGACAATCCTGATTGTGAAGTTTAGCTAGCTCAGGTTTATAGTCAAACAATTCCAGCTGAGAAGGAGAACCAGCCATGTGCAGATAAATAACACTTTTTGCTTTCCCTGGAAAATGTGGCGGTCGAGGAGATAATGGGTCTAGCAGTTGAGAAGACCTAAGTTCATTTGACGAACAGGCACCCATAAGTGAGCCGAGTGCAAGGGAACCTAACCCCATCGCACTTTCCTTAAGAAAGTATCTTCTGGAAACAGATTGAAGTTTTGAGAAATCGTTGTTGTTCATCTTGAAACCCTCCAACGTTCAAGTTTTGGAATGTGTTTGGTGAAAAGCCGAGCAACGATGCCGGGGAACCCAAACTCTTTTAATTTTTCCTTCACGAGCGATTGCATTTGTTCTACAGTCATATCCGGCTGAACAAAACTACCAAGCTGATAACACTTCGAACAGAACATTACACTTTTCGAACCATCGGCATTCGTACCACCTCCCTG
>JAENVX010000086.1 GCA_016650355.1 Bacteroidia bacterium
AAAAACTTCCATTCAACTTTGAGGTCGCAAAGGATACAACAGGATACAAACTTCTTCTTATAAACTGCACTGAAAAAATTATACTAGATGAGATTGCACAATCCGGTGACTCAGTCGTCATGGTTCTTCATATTTTCGATGCTGAACTTCGGGCGATAGCCACTGAAAATACACTTGAAGGATTTTATTACAAAAACTATGACAAAACTTTCAAGTTACCATTTCACGCAACCTTTGGAGATGATTTTCGATTTGAAAAAGTAAATGATAGTTCTGTTTATGATTTTTCTGGAAAGTACGATGTTCAATTCATCAGCGATAAAAACGATACCATCATTTCAGTGGGAATCTTTAATCAAAAAGGAAATTATGCAGAAGGCACTTTTCTTACTCCGCTTGGTGACTATCGATTCTTGGAGGGGAATGTAATCAGCGACAAACTATATCTAAGTACGTTCGATGGTAACCACGCATTTCTTTTCATCGCTTCAAAGACTGATAACAATATTCTAAGTGGAAATTTTTGGTCGGGGAAAACTTCGCATGAAGCCTGGACGGCAATTAAAAATGAAAATGCAATCATGCCTGATGCTGAGTCTTTAACCTATTTAAAAAAGGGTTACGATAAAATTGATTTTAGCTTTCCAGATTTGAACAAAAATATGATCAGCCCTTCTGACGAGAAATTCAAAGACAAAGTTTTAATCCTGCAAATCTTTGGCACCTGGTGTCCCAACTGTATGGACGAAACAAAGTTTCTTTCACAGTGGTATAAAGACAACAAAGATCGTGGCGTTGAGATTTTGGGATTAGCCTATGAACGTAAAGCAGACTTCGAGTATGCAAGTAGTCGCGTAAATAAAATGAAAGATAGGTTGAATGTGGATTATGACTTTGTTATTGCTGGAACAGATGATAAAGAGAAAGCTTCCGAAACACTACCTATGCTTAATGAGGTTCTTGCCTTCCCAACTACAATTTTTATTGGGAAGGACGGAAAAGTAAAACATATCCGCACGGGCTTCGAAGGACCAGGAACAGGAATTTATTACGAACAGTTTAAGGAGAGATTTAATCAGGTTATCAGTGAACTTTTAGCCGAAGATTTAACTTCTAAGAAATAGCTTCAAGTAAATGCAAAAAAAAGTAGTTGTCGGCTTGTCAGGTGGGGTAGACTCCAGCGTAACAGCATACTTACTCAAAGAGCAGGGGTATGAGGTCATTGGCATGTTTATGAAAAACTGGCACGATGACTCAGTTACCATTAGCAATGAATGCCCCTGGTTGGACGATAGCAATGATGCCATGATTGTTGCGCAACAACTTGGCATTCCTTTTCAGGCAATAGATCTCAGTAAAGAATACAAAGAACGCATTGTCGATTACATGTTTGCTGAATATCAACGGGGAAGAACACCTAATCCGGATGTGCTTTGTAATCGCGAGATAAAATTTGACGTGTTTTTAGATGCTGCCTTAAAATTAGGGGCAGACTTTGTTGCAACTGGTCACTATTGCAGGAAAGGAGAAATCAATAAAGACGGCAAAACCGTTTATCAACTCCTGGCGGGGAAAGATCCCAACAAAGATCAAAGCTATTTTCTTTGTCAGCTTACTCAAAAGCAACTATCCAAAGCATTGTTTCCTATCGGACAATTATTAAAATCAGAAGTTCGCGATATCGCAAAGAAAGCAAACCTATCAACTGCAAATAAAAAAGATTCTCAGGGATTGTGCTTTGTAGGCAAGGTTCATCTTCCTGAGTTCTTACAACAAAGACTTGAGCCTAAAAAAGGAAAAGTAATTGAAGTACCGTTTGATTCAACCGTCTTTATTAATGGATTTTCAGCAGATGATCTGGTGCATGTCACCGAATCTTATTCCTTAAGTCCTGAACTAGGCGAAGTAGTTGGCGAACACAATGGCGCACATTATTATACAATTGGGCAACGGAGAGGTCTAAACATTGGCGGGTATGAAAAACCATTGTTTGTTATTGGCACCGATACAGAAAAGAATGTGATCTATACCGGAAGTGGAGACGATCACCCTGGACTTTATCGCAAAGGTCTTTTTATCCCTAATGCAGATGAGCATTGGGTTCGGGAAGATTTGAAATTATCGGTTGGAGATTCAAAAAAATACAGGGCACGGATTCGCTATCGCCAGCCATTAGAGAACTGCACCCTTCACAAAAAAGAAGAAGGGCTATATATAATTTTCGATCGTCCACAACGAGGTGTTACACCGGGACAATTTGCCGCCTGGTACGAAGATGATGAGCTGGTTGGGTCGGGAGTGATTAATTAAAATCTATTACCCAGTCTCCTATTTGGGATACATCTCCGGATAGGGTATAAAAGATTCAATCAGCAGTTCCACTCCATCGTGGGTCATCATACTGAATGTGATAATAATGCTGCCCACTACGAGTGCAACTGCCAGGTTATTGTTTTTCAATTCCTGTATTTCATCGATGGGCGTAATATAACTGTATATTAGAACTCCCAAAAAACAAACAAGCAATGCTACAATGAAAGCCAACCCTATATAAATGGCACCATAACCAATAAATGAAATCATTAATTGGACAATGTCGCTATCTTTCGTTGATAATATTCTAAAAAGGGAAAGTAGCGGATGAATGACACTGCTAACCAAGTACCCCACGGAAAAAAGAACACTGGCCATAAATATTCCGAAGGCCTGATTGTTCTCATTGATATCATAACGTCTTTTTCCAACGTACTTGAGCAACCGATAGGTAGTCGCCATGATAGCAACACCCATACTTAGTGCCGAAAGGATTTCAATAATTGCGAGTAGGGTCAGTTTGGAATTCATAGTCTAAAATTATAGTCCAGTAATCGGTATTGTTCATGTCTGGCGGCAGCATACCGGGCAACCAGCCTGTGGCTGTGGTCTCCCAAAAGTAAAACTTTCGTCCTTTGTGAATAAAGTAATCTCCTTCTGTAGGCACACTTACAGCCAACATTGAATGGCGATACTGTGCACTGTTTACAATGATGGGGTCATATCCCAGCTTTTTCAACAAGGTAAAAAGTAATACTGTGCGTGTGTCACAATCCCCGGCCAGGGAATATAAAAATTCCACCGGAGACAAAACACCATAACGTTGTTTGGGAATGCAAGGATGATCAGTATGCGAGGCGCAACTATCTGTTGAAATAATATAGTTGTATGGAATATCCTGTATGAAGGAAACCACTGAGTATATTAAATCCCTGACTTCAATACGTTCACGTTTAGCCAAAGACAAAATAGAATCCTGAAGGAAGGTAAGTTGTGGTTGATCATGATCATACAAACCAAAGTACAAATCCTTCCAAAATACTTTTTGCCTGCCATCGTACTCTACTTCAATTGTATTGCGGTAGTTAGACGATGCGTTGGCTGCCGTGGTGGATACTGAATATTGTAAGGACCTTTGACTGTCATCAAAATCCCTCCAGACTCGATTATGTATTAACCGGATTTCATTTTGCACGGTATCCACTGCATCATAATCATCGTCCTCCCTTTCTGAAGAGTCCGTATAGTAGTCATCCTCTGTTGCAGAATAAAATCGAACGATCAGGAAAAGAGCGACAAACAAAAAGAAAATGACTCGGGCGACTTTTTTCACCGCATCATTGATCTTTAAACCCTGATATTCCACCCGAGACAATAAACTTCATGGCAACAGGCCCCGAAACATCAAGGGGTTTGACGCTTTCTTTTGGTATTACAAAATGATCTCCCGCAAAGGCGTAGGACTGTGGGAAGTAAACAACTACCATATCGGGTAACCCCAACTCAGATAAATCAGACTGCGTGATAAACCCAACCCGATGTAGGTTGTTTTCTTTGTTAATCGTTACCAACACTGGCTTATTAAATTTTCTTTTTTCACCAACAAATGCAGCCATCAGATCTTTGAC
>JAENVX010000087.1 GCA_016650355.1 Bacteroidia bacterium
CTTAATTCTACGGGAGCAATGGCTGGGATACTATTTTCCTTTACATAAGTAATATCATCCGCGTTACCTGAAATACCCAAAGGTTTCTTTGAAAAGGCAAAAGATAGGATACACATAATTGGTATCAGGATAATATACAAACCTGAAAACGTAACTGGTGTTCTTTTTTTTGTTATCATGGTAACACGGTTTTTAATGAATTGATAATAAAAACTACTTATTGAACTATAAAATAAAAGGATTTTTTAGCGCACCAACCTAAGCGTACAAATCACTCCTATCTGTTTTTGCCACTTCAAAAAAGAATTTTGCTACTTTCTCCGTCACCACTTTAAAATATTTTTCGCCTTTTTCTGCTGAGGCTTTCCGTGGATCACCCACGCCAGTATCTTTTGTTACCTGCGTCCACTTACGTTCGGCCCAGGCCCATCCTTCCTGCATTGCCGAAAACCTGAATTTTTTTGACGCACCATCGCCAGCTTCTGATAAGGGTCTAACAAGATGTGGAGTCAGGTGCATAATTACACTCGTTTCCATTTCCCCTGCGTGGTCATCCTTATTTTCAAAAAATTCCTTTTGATCAACAGACTTAAACCAGTTGCACTGACACAAAAACATATTTGGAAATTTCAATCCCAACTCACGGATCATCGTTTTGAAATCATTCCCTCCGTGGCTATTTAATATGATTAACTTATAAATGCCGTGTCGATCCAACACCTCAACCACATCTCTTAATACTGCAAACTGTGTGCTGGGATTCATGTTCATATCCAGCTTTACATCGAACTGTCCGGTGTTCACTCCGAATGGAATAACCGGTAGCACTGTAACTTTTGCGCCTTGCTCCCAGGCTATTCTGGCTGACTCAGCAGCCACCATCTCCGCTTCAATGATATCTGTTCCATAAGGCAAATGATAGTTATGTGCTTCCGTTGCTCCCCAAGGAAGAACGGCCACCTCAAAAGAAGAATCTTTAATGGTCTTCCAATTGTTCTCAGCAAGAATATAAGGTCTCACGGATTCATAATTTATAGGTTCGAATTAAAAGTGCTTATCTTAAATGATTGGAATCGAAATAAAATAGCTTTTACCTTTTTTGACGGTCAGTCTCTCATCGCGTAACCAGGGATTATGTCGTTTCAATAATTTGTAATTAATCCCTTGTGACTTTGCGAAGTCTATAAGGTTTTTGATCGTCTCCTTAACTTCAACTTTACGCAGTTTTTCTTCCTTATAAAGATGGCCCGGATCTAATTTGAAACCATATTTTCCTTGATTTTCCGCTATTTCTTTTATGGCCAAAATTCTGAAGACATATCGTGAAGTTTCATCATTCAGGAAAAGATCATAATAATTGTCTACTTTTTGGTTTTTCGCTGCCCGTTCAATTCCGCCCACGCCCCTGTTATAAGAAGCCGCTACTAAAGTCCAGTTACCAAATTTTTTATACGCCTTCTTTATGTATTTGCAAGCAGCTTGAGTCGACTTTAGTGGATCGTAACGCTCATCTACTTCCTTTGTAATTTCAAGTCCAAATTCCTTGCCCGATGTTTTTAAAATTTGCCAGAAGCCAACTGCATTTTTTGGAGACACGTCATTAATAAGAGCAGATTCTATTAGCGGCAGGTATTTAAAATCTACTGGTATATCATTCCGTTCCAAAATTGAGTCTATCTGAGGCAGCCAACGGTTTGCACGTTTCATTAAAAACAATGTACTACTGTGGAGATATGTATTAATCTGCAATTCTCTATCAAATCGTTCGTACACATCTGGAATCTCTACCGGAATGGGTTCCCCTGCGAATGACGCATTCACGGGCAGGTCCAACGACATGGCAGGAAGAGGATGAAATGGATCCTCCGCCTCTTCTGGAATAACATTATGAGAAGCTACTTCAACATCAGAAATTAGGTCAGTCTTTGCAGGATTATGAACTCCCTTATACGTGATAAAACCTAACAGAATAACTAGGGTAGCGACAGATATAAATAAAGAAAGATCCTTCATTAAAAATTGGGAGATAACATATACTTACTATAAAACTCATTAATTACTTTCACGGCTTCATCAGGCGTGTCCGCCAGGTTGACCAGTTCTAAATCATCCTTGTGTATCATCTCTTCTTCCACCAGCGTATTTTTAATCCATCCCATCATGCCTCCCCAGAATTTTTTACCCACCATTACAATAGGAAATCGTCCAATCTTTTTTGTTTGAATTAGCGTGAGTGCCTCTGTCAGTTCATCTAATGTTCCAAAGCCACCCGGCATCACAATAAATCCCTGAGAGTATTTCATGAACATGACCTTGCGTACAAAAAAATAATCAAAGGTGATTAACTTATCAGGATCAATATATGGATTTCCTTTTTGCTCGTGTGGTAAATAAATATTTAACCCAACAGATTTTCCACCACCTCTTCGCGCCCCTTTATTTCCTGCCTCCATAATACCTGGTCCTCCACCCGTGACAACACCGTATCCATCTTGCACCAATTTGTAGGCTATCTCTTCCGCAATTTTATAGTAAGAATGTCCTGGTTTTGTCCGCGCAGAACCAAAAATAGTAACGCATGGGCCAATCTTGGCGAGCTTCTCAAAGCCTTCCACAAATTCACTCATCACTTTGAAAATCACCCACGAGTCGGAGCTTTTTATTTCCGCCCAATCTTTATCTTTAAATGCCTTCCGTATGCGATGTTCTTCTTCCAGTTGCTGGGGTGTTAGTGGAGCTTGTGGTCCCTTCTTTTTTAGTTTTACCTTCATAAATCAAGTGAAATTAATCGTTAGATCATGTCAATGCTTAATCGAATGACACAAAGTTCAAAAGTAGAAAATAAAAAGAGTAAGTTAATAGTCCCGTTAAAATTGAAGCTCACAATGTCGATGTCAAAAAATTTGAACTACCAAATCAGCGCAATGCACAGGTGCTAATCGAACTTCTATTGCTACTTTCGTGTCATGAAAAAATTGAAGCTCGATGAGCTTGGTCGCATATCGGTTAACGAATTCAAAGAAGCCGAAAAAATATCAGTGTGTATCCTGTTAGATAACGTGCGTAGCCTTCATAATGTTGGCTCAGCCTTTCGCACAGCAGATGCTTTCAGGGTCGAGAAAATTTACCTGACAGGTATTACTGGAAAGCCACCACACCGTGAAATACAAAAGACTGCGCTGGGCGCCACAGAATCTGTTGACTGGGAATACCTTGAAAGCCCTGCCGTGGCTATTGAAAAATTAAAGAACCAAGAATATAAAATAATAATTGTTGAACAGACAACTCAAAGCATGCCCTTGCAATCGTTCCTCCCAGAAAAGCATCAGAAATATTGCCTCGTCTTTGGAAACGAGGTGGAAGGTGTCAGTCAGGAAGTGATTGAGCTGGCAGACCTGGCGCTTGAAATTCCACAATCAGGAACAAAGCATTCCCTGAATGTCTCCGTTTGTCTGGGAATCGTAGCATGGGAAGTTTTCAAAAAATTGCAGTTAGAAGAATAATGAAAAATCATTCATTTTGGGGAATAAATGAAGCAATTGATTCAAAACTGTAATTAAAACATCCATTTCACAACTGCATTACACCATTGGAGTAATCTCAGTTTTGAAGGACTACTCTATTTTCATACCTTCCATGTCCTTTCAAATAATTCTTTAAAATCATTTAACCATTATCAGATGAAAAAAATCTATTTCTTCTTTCTTACTGTTATGGCCGGAGCTATAATCCTGGCTGCAACAAGTAAGTCCGCCAGCGTGCGTGACGGCTTTGTAAACGGTACGCCTGAGATCAAATCTATCAGCGCGTTAACTTTTGGAACAAATGGCATTTTATTTATCGGTGACTCAAAGAGCGCAACAGTATTTGCCATTGATACCAAAGACACTGAAAAAGTGGAGAAGGCATCGGCTGTTGAAATCAAACAAATCGATCAAAAAGTTGCAGCAGCTTTGGGCACGGATGTCAAGAATATAAGTTTTCTTGATCTGGCAGTGAATCCGCTATCAAAGAAAATTTATTGTGCCGTTCAACTTAATGATGGCACACCTGTTTTGTTAAGAATTGAAGGTGAAAAAATTGTATCTGTCAACCTGAAGGATGTTGGATATTCCTCTATGGCCTTGGCTAATGTTCCGGCCGAAGACGCGAAGGATCAGCGCGGAAGACCCTTACGCGTGGCTTCCATAAGTGATATGGGTTTTAGTGATGGTAAAGTTTTTGTCAGTGGACTTTCTAACCAGGAGTTCAGTTCAACGTTCCGCAGCATCAGCTTCCCATTCACCAAACAACAAGAACAGGCATCGCTGGAGATATATCATGCTGCCCATTCACAGTATGAAACCAACTCTCCCATTCGTACTTTTACCATTTCCGAAATCAGTGGAAAGAAATATCTGGTCGCCAGTTACACCTGTACTCCACTGGTTCTTTTTCCGTTGGACGAATTAAAATCCGGTACACATGTAAAAGGAAGGACTGTTGCTGAAATGGGCAGCGGCAATTCACCATTAGATATAATCACTTTAAAAAAAGGAGGCGAGTCGTTTCTGTTAATGGCCAATTCAAGCCGTCCCGTATTTAAAGTAAACTATAAAAGCATCGAAGAATTTCAGGGCTCATTGACAACTCCGGTAGCAGAAAGCTTTGCTACAGCGGGTGTTAATTTTGTCTCTCTCCCTGTTATGAACGTTTTGCAAATGGATAAACTAGATGAAAGTCAATTCATATTATTACAACGCAAAACCAATGGGGATTTGGATTTGTGGACTGCAGGTGACCGATACTTATAGTCTGTGAACAAACTGATCAGAACGGTAGGGCACATTTCTGTTCAAACTTTTCTGATCAGTTTTTCTTTTCTCTTCACGGGCTGTGGCCCAAATAATACCCAATCTACTATTTCCATTCTTTGGCGAGACAATAAGGCCATTGGTTTGTCCATTCCACATTCGCTGGTAAAAGAATCTGAAAACACCATAAATAAACTTCAAATACGGCTGATAAAACCAGGCGAACGAACTGCTATTTTGGGTAAATACAAGATCGAGGAAGAGCAAATTGTATTCGAGTCTGCTGTGCACTTAACGCGAGGGTTTCAGTATGAAGTATTGTGGCTTGACTCTTTGCTGGCCGAAATCGAAATACCTATTGACGAATCTGTAATTGCGCCCGAACTGCTTATGGTTTACCCGACCCAGGATACTGTACCTGAGAATCTGCTAAAAATATTCCTTCATTTCTCGCAGCCCATGGTAGAAGGACAATCTATAAGTCACATCACCCTATTAAAAAATGGTCGAGATACTTTAGATGGAACATTCTTAGACCTTCAACCAGAACTTTGGAATAACGAAAGTACCGTCCTCACCTTGTGGCTTGATCCAGGAAGAATTAAGCGTGATTTAATTCCCAATAGGGAACTTGGCGCTCCTTTAATTGCGAATGAAAGTTACACGTTACACATCTCTCCAAATTGGAAAAGTAAAGAGGGCAAATCTTTATTAATTCCATATTCGAAAACTTTTGTGACAACTCTACGCGATGATGAGTCGCCTGTTATTGAGAACTGGAATATTGTCGCTCCAAAATCTGAAACAACTGAACCACTTGAAATAAACTTCTTAGAGCCATTGGATTACTCATTGTTAAATTATGCGATCAGATTGGCAGATGAACAACAAAAATTTATTGGTGGCACCATTAAACTAAGTCTGGAAGAGGGCAGGTTACATTTCACACCGAACAAGCTCTGGAAAGCTGGTCATTACACGTTAATTATCGATGGTCGGCTGGAAGATCTTGCTGGTAATAACCTTAATCGCCCATTTGATAGAGACCTCAAATTGAAAGAAAAACAAAATCCGTCCAAGGAAATTTTTGAAAGTGAATTTGATATTCGCTAAAAATCTCGTTTTGCGTAAAAATATTCACGCTCGTTAACCAAATAGGCAACCTTTCTTACCGTTCCTAATCATTACTGGTCATCAGTAAAATAAATTAGTTGCTCGTGAAACCTTTTCCATCAAGGTCAGTACTATTACTCCATCTTTATGCTCAAAAACTACATAATAGTTACACTTCGCAATTTATTGAAGAATAAAACCTATTCGTTCATCAACATTGCTGGATTATCCATAGGCATCACCTCCAGTATTCTTATTCTGTTGTGGGTTTTTGATCAATTGTCATACGATCGCTTTCATCCCAAAGTTGATCGTCTGCACCAGGTATGGGTCAACTCTACATTTGACGGAAAAATAAACTCCTGGAATTCTGTCCCACTTCCAACATATGAAGCCCTAAAAACAGAACACAACAGTATTAAGAATGTGACGGGTACAGATTGGGGTGGCGATCATTTGCTAACAGTGGGTGACAAGCGCGTTACCAAGCAAGGATATTATGTAGGAGAAGAATTTCTCACCATGTTTGAATTTCCTTTGCTAACAGGGGCCGCTGAGCAAGTATTGACGGAACCAGGTTCGATCGTGCTCACAGCATCTGCAGCCAAAGCGTTGTTTGGCGATCAAGACCCAATGGGTCAACTGGTGAAACTCGACAACCGTGATGAGTTGAAAGTAACTGGTGTACTAAAAGATATACCAAAAAATTCGAGCTTTGAATTTGAATGTCTGTTGCCCTGGAAACTTTACGAAAAACAAGAATGGGTAAAGAATCAGAAAGACAACTGGGGAAATTATTCTTTTCAGGTTTTTGTGGAACTGGTAGATGTCGCCTCTGAAATACCAGTGGAAGATAAAATTAAAGACCTCCTAACCCGGCATGGTGAAACAGAATTTCCACACGAACTTTTTCTCCATCCGCTTAGTCGCTGGGCCTTGCACTCCAACTTTGAAAATGGAAAAGAAGCAGGAGGTATGAGTGACTACGTGAACATGTTCACGATCATAGCCGTTTTTGTTTTAATCATAGCGTGCATAAACTTTATGAACCTTGCCACTGCTCGTTCGGAGAGAAGAGCAAAGGAGGTAGGCATCCGCAAAAGTGTTGGCTCGAGAAGGGTTGAGATTATCGGTCAATTTATTGGCGAGTCCCTGATAATATCTTTAATTGCATTTGCCTTTTCCATATTACTTGCGCAATTGCTCCTACCTTTTTATAACGATTTAGTAGAGAAGCAACTTTTCATCAACTATTCTTCTCCAAGTTTCTGGATGTTCGCTGCAGGTCTTATCTTCTTCACTGGCATTATTTCTGGAAGCTACCCTGCCTTTTATTTATCCTCTTTTCAGCCTGTAAAAGTATTGAAGGGCAAAGTACATTCAGGTAAAAATGGAAGCCTTCCTCGAAAAGTTTTGGTTACACTGCAGTTTGGTTTCTCTATATTACTCATCATTGGTACAATTGTTATCTACCAGCAAATTCAGCACGTGAAAAGCAGGGACCTGGGATACGAACAGGAGAACCTTATTACCGTAGAAGACACGCGTGAAATTTCTAGTAACTACAATGCCATCAAAGCAGAATTGATGCAATCGGGTGTTGTGAGCGGTGTCACTCGATCGAATAGTGCCATCACTAATATTAATTCAAATAATTTTTTGGGATGGCCGGGCAAACCCGAAGACCTGAGAGTGATTTTTGCAACCATTGCCATAGAACATGATTACACCAAGACAATGGGCATTAAAGTATTACAGGGTCGAGACTTTTCTGAAAATTATAAAAGCGACACAGCAGCCATCCTTATCAACCAAGCCGGTCTAGATCTTATGGGATTAAAAGATCCCATCGGAACACAACTTGATCTGTGGGGAGGAAAGCGTGAATTAATTGGGATCGTGGATAACGTACTAATGGGGTCTCCGTATAGACCGGTTGGCCCAATGTTTTTCATTTATGATCCAGGTTGGATTAATGCTATCACAATCCGCCTGGAAAAAACAAAAGACCTTCCTGCATCATTGAAAAAAGTAGAAGAC
>JAENVX010000088.1 GCA_016650355.1 Bacteroidia bacterium
AGTTGCCTCTGCTTACCGTAATGCAATAACATAAATCGTTTCCCTTCCCACCTTTTTGACTAATTTTAGCTTCTTACTTTTATGAAATGAGGAAGGGTCTTGTTACGGGTATAGTTGTTCTTTTGAGTTTATTTACTTCAAAGGTCTCTGCACAAGACACGTTCACATCCACTAACCTTCCCATCGTTACGATCAGCACCAACGGGCAAACCATTGTGGATGAACCAAAGATAAATGCGACTATAGAAATTATTTATAATGGAGTTGGAATAAGAAACAATGTAACCGATTTACCTAGCTACAGCGGCCCAATGGGCATTGAAGTTCGCGGTTCTTCCTCTCAATTTTTTCCTAAGAAGCAATATGGAATTGAACTGTGGGATGCATTAGGTGTAAGTATAGATACGTCTTTGTTGGGACTACCCAAACAATCAGATTGGATCTTATTTGCACCGTACAATGATAAAAGCCTACTTCGCGACCCACTCGCATATAAACTGGGACGTGACTTAGGTAGATATGCCCCGCGCACAAAATTTTGCGAGCTTGTTCTCAACGGAACGTATCAGGGAATTTATGTTTTGATGGAGAAGATCAAGCGCGATAAAAATCGTGTTGATATTGCTAAGCTGGAACCTATTGAAATTGCAAATGACGATCTTACAGGTGGATATATAATTAAACTTGACAAATCTACAGGCTCAGGTGGAGATGGCTGGACTTCCTCCTTTGCTCCGCCTGGCCGCAGTGGGAATCAATCCATTTTTTTTCAGTACGACTATCCAAAAGCATCAACTATTGTAACGCAACAGAAGGAGTATATAAAACAATATGTGTCAGCCTTTGAGAATGCCCTGTCCGGGGAAAACTTTAAAGACCCAAATCAAGGCTATGCTAAGTACATTGATGTCAATTCTTTTATTGACTTTTTTATTGCCAATGAGGTAAGTAAAAATGTGGACGGATATAGACTGAGTACGTTTATGTATAAAAAGAAAGATACGGATGGAGGGAAGCTATTCATGGGGCCCATATGGGATTTTAACCTGGGCTTTGGAAATGCGGATTATTGCACCAAAGGTAATCCGGAGGGCTTTGTTATAAATTTCAATTCCATTTGTGCCAAGGATTTTTGGCTGATTCCTTTTTGGTGGGATCGGCTACTTCAAGATGAATCTTTCCGACAGCAACTTGTAGCTCGTTGGACTTCCTTGCGTGCAGATAAGTTCCAAACCTCCAGGATTCATACATACATCGATTCTGTAACAACTGTATTGAATGCAGAGTCACAACAGCGAAATTTTCAAAAGTGGCCAGTGTTGGGCAAGTATGTTTGGCCGAATTATTATATAGGACAATCATTTCAGGAAGAAGTGGATTGGCTAAAGACATGGATTACTCAGCGAATGGCATGGTTGGATAGCAGTTTAGCAGGACTTGTTACAGAGGTTTCAGGAAATAATTTACCAACTGATTACTCTATAAAAGTATA
>JAENVX010000089.1 GCA_016650355.1 Bacteroidia bacterium
AGCCTGCTCCACAAGTTCAGTGAGGAATTTTTTGTCGGGGCCATCACCGACAAAATGACACTCGAAATCAAGTCCTCTCCCCTGAAGTTGACGGCACGCTTCAATCAAATGCGCCTGTCCCTTGACCTCATGCAACGTCCCCACACACAGGACCATAAAAGGATTCTCCCCTTTTTCATATGGGGTTTCATGAAAGCGGGATCGAAACACTTCAGTGTCGACACCACAATGGACCACATTTACTTTCTCACTGTAATTTCCCCAGCATTCCGAAATAATTATTTCTTTGTTATATTCTGAGATCGCTGCAACAAACGCAGCTTCAGCAACCTTTTCACGTAACATATGTCTGTCACGATGAAGGTCCGAGCCGTGAGCGGTGAAGCTATAAGGGATACCAACAAGCCGATGAATGATAAATCCTGCTGCCGCAGGATGACTGGCAAAATGAGCGTGAATGTGTTGCACATTCTCTGACCTCATTTGATATGCAAACAGCACGGTTTTCGGGAATATGCCAATCACACCTGTGAAAAAGTTAAAACTGCCCCAATTAGAACGCAGTAAATCCCAAAGCGTTTTTAAATAAACAAGGGGTGTTTTCCAGAGGAAGTGTAGGTTCGCTCGTACGATTGGAAAAGAGATAAAAGGCTGGAAATGAGCGGCTTCTACAAATTGCACAGCTTCGGGATGCAGAACATCTTCATGTTCGCGTAAGAGAGGATAGACCTCCACTTGAATACCCTGTTGCCTCATCGCCAACATTTCGTAAAGGATAAAGGTTTCCGTCAGCTTCGGAAAGCGCGACATAATGTAGGCAACTTTGAGACCCTGTGATCTATTCAACAGTCTTTCCGCAACAGCGGATTGAATAGTTTGTAATTCTTGATTGATAAGCATATTCTAACCATTACCTTTAGCTATGTTTGCTCTGACTTAAGTGCAACCATCGTCTCAATTTTCGGTGAGCTCTGCAAGCAGGCTCATTACTCTTTGTTTGAAATATTGATTCACCAACTTAATATTTGGCCGACCTACAATCTTGATAAAATTAGGTTTTTGGGACGATCTTGCAATTTTACTTGACCATTTGTCAAGCAATGCCAACGCCTCATAAAGCCGGATAGCAGGATAAGGAATAGATTCCTGACCAAAATAACCTTTGAGAAATGCCTGTTCGTAGGTTGCCAATTGATTCAAATTAAATGCAAGTCCATGACTCATCACTTGCAGAGAAGACATCTTAAGGTCATTCAAAAAGTATCCAATATCCTCATAAATCGGCATACGCCACTTGGCGAATGTATCAAGAGTAGTCACACGGAAATTCGGCCCAACGAGAATATTCCGCATCGCATAATCTCCATGACCGAGACCCAAAGGAAGCGAATCTGGAAGAGTTTCCCGGGCTTTGTCGATAAGTATGGATGCAGTTTCTTTGAAAAAAGACTCGCTCCCGAGCATTTTCGTTAAAAAATCTGTGATTGTAGTAATTACCTCAATATAATCATTTCTGTGTTGGGAACGGACCTTAACATCTTGTTCCTTGGGCATCGCATGATACAGACGTAGCCAGACCCCTACATTTTGATAGGCAGGGGAAAGTCTAGCCTGACCAAATGGAAAAAGTAGGCGGTTTTCTCCGAAAAAAAGATTTCGCAGTTTAGGGTCACTGGATTCCTCTGTAAAAATAGCATGATATTGAGGTAAGTAATCAAGAACACGGATTGCCCCCAATTGTTCTTTATCAAGGCTGGTAAAGTAATTGTAAATTGTCTTAAGGGCTGTATAGTGTAACCAATGCATGTCACGAGATTCGGTTTTTGGAAAGAGCTGAGGCTTTTCAAAGGTGCTCCTTTTTTTTGGACTATTCCCCGACAAACGGAGAGGCACCTTAACAAACACGGAACGAATTTGCGTTTCACTGCCTACTTTAAATCTATACAGCATTGCCGAAGGGCGTTCCTGTTTGGATAGTAATTGAACGCCAAACTTTTCTGATACTAAAACTGGATAATAGCGAGACGCATGCGAACGGATATGATCCATAAAAACTAAACTTTGATCTCTACTCGTCATGTCAGCTACTCTTTGTTGCGAAAAGAATCCGAACCAGTTGGAAACGCAACAATTCAGGAAATGTTTGTTCGATGTTAATTACCTTTCGGTTAATAAACAGTACGATAAGAGAGATGAGCCCCGCAAGCCCAACGCCAATATAGATGGGAAAAACCAGCAAGCTCTGGAGAATTGTTAAGCCTAAAGTTCCCAAGACAATACTTAAGTAAACTCTTAGGTAGCGCCACTGGAATAGGTTAATCTTGGTGGCGAACTTTAAACCCAGATGGTTTAGGACATTGTACAAAATCAAAGTCCCACAAGTTCCAATCGCTGCACCTGTTGCTCCATAACGGGGAATTAGAATCAAGCCAAGTGCCAAGCTGATAAGCATTGCAATAAAATCGATAATGACAGTGTAACGAAGTCTGCCATATATACGCAGTGTATCTGCGTTAAATCCCAGCGCCGCATTGAAGTAATAACCAAAGGCAAGCACCGCCATAATCCATCCGGACTGAGCATATCGCTCTCCAAAAAGCAACAATGTTAATGGTTGAGCGAGTGAGAACGTAAGTAGAAAAATCGGAAAAGAAATAACTGTAATCCAGACCGCACTTTGCCAATACAAGTCATCAATCGCTTGCTGATCTTTTCTAGCAAACATGCGTGCCATTGCAGGCATAAAGAGCAAGCCAAAGCTTTGAATAACCATCGTATTCAAATCGGCAACAGGCTGAACAGCCCGATAGGCCGCGACATCGAGCGTGCTACGAAAGTATTGGAGTAAAATAATGACTAGCTGACTCCTTATCATAAAGACAAAATTGCTAGTGAGTAGAGGAGTACTAAACCCAAAAATCTCTTTTATCGGGAATTTTATTTTCCGTATATTGAAATGCTTCCATAACTCTTGTTTGCGAAGATCACGCACTAGAATTCCGTAGTAAATGGTAATGCCTAAAGCTCCTGAAGCTATATAGCCTGTGGATAAGAAATACACATTACTTCGGAATAAGATCAGTAATAGAACAACCAATAGTTTCAGACTTGGTCCAAGAACGTATCTTCGAAAAAAAATTGAGCTTGGTTTGGAGAAAATGGCGAGCATTCCAACCATGATGCTATCCAATGCTTGTATAGGTATTAAAAAAACCAACAAGAGCAATAGTTGAACAGTCGATTGGTCGCTGACAAACGTTTCTGTGATCCAGCCCCTCAAACCGAAAACCAGTAAAACCAAAAAAAAACTGAGCGAAAAAACGGTACTAACCATCATAATAATGGCACCAATCACTTTATGATATTCGCCTTTTTCCTGGTACATCGGTACGAATCGGGTGATGGCTTTGTCGAATCCGAAAACTGCAAGGCTCGACCCCAGCGAGATTAGGGATAAAGCATAGGCAAATGCACCGTAGTCACTCTTCGACAAGTAACGCACAATCAGAATTTGGACAACGAAGTTCGCCGCCATTGAGATTACGCGACCTGTTAATAGTAACGTAGAACCGCGGAGATGCTTTCCAGTGGCTTGACTTGTTGTTGTGACAGGAACGTCGGTAGTGGACGGTTTTTCGAAGTTCATCATAATAGTGGAAGAATGCAAATAAATTATCAAATTAGGTCAGTGCGGCTTGAAATACCGCACTGACACTTAACTCTTCGTTGTATGCTCAGATAAGTTGTTTTTCTTATCTAATTTCGAGATAAAAGGCGATGGATTGTAATCATAGATAACACCAGCTAGGTTGATTTTCATCAGGCGTAAATCCTCGATCACCTTGTTTACTACTTTGCTTCTTGCATCTGTATGGCGTGCCACCAAGATGATCGCCTTTACCTGAGAGGCCAAAGTAAGGCTTTCGGCAAACCGTGAAATTGCAGAACCTGCAACCAGTACAATATCCGCTTCTTTTTGAAGATTTTTAAACAGTTCGCCCATCTTTGTTGAATTCAGCATCTCACGCGAACTTTTTTCAGAAGACAATCCAGCTGGTAGGAATCGAATACCAGGAACTTGTTCTACTGGCAGAAGTTCCAGTTTTGTCGATTTAGTTAGCACCAGATCAGCCAACCCTTCCTTCTTCTCAGCATTGAATATAGTTGTCAAGACAGGGTTTTCGACTTGGGCATCTACCAGCACAACCTTGTATCCTGCCTGAGCAAATGCAACAGCCAGATTTCCTGCAGTCACAGCTGCATCATCTTCAGCTTGCGACCCAACGCTGCTCAACAACAAAGTATAAGGTGTCGATTTGCCGGTCGAGAATTGCAACTTGACAACAACTTCACGGTAACTATTAGCAACCGGGGATTCGGGTTGAGCAAACGTGACAAGCTTTTCAAGTCCGGAACCATTTAAGCGTTCGTGCTTGTCAATCGTACTCAACAACGGAACATTAGCGACTCTGCTGAGGTCTCCCGAGTATCGAATCCTATCATCGCTATATTCAGCAACAAAGATAATGATGATTGCAAAGATCATGCCGCTAACCCCAGACGAAATAACCTTTAGCAAAAGTTGTTGATCGACGATTGTTGCCTCAATTGCTGGTTGGATAATCATAATTTGGTTGGTATTTGTACCTAGTAGTACTTGATAGAAGCTTGCCAATGTTTTGAGCGCATCAAAAAAGCGACTGCGTTCATCGGCAAGCTGCTTGACCACAAGACTTTGCTTGTCCTGATTAGCTTTTGCAGCCTCCGGGCTACTCGTCTTCGCATTTTTTAAAGTAGTAAGTTCAGCTTCCAATTTCTTAATGTTTGCCTCAGACTGACTAACAATCTGCTCCAAGTAACCTACTTGATCGCTCAACTGATCTCGAAGCAAGGTTGTCGTATTATCCGTCGAGGGACTAATTTCGAGCAGAGTTTGCGCGACAGCATTCGCAACGGCGATGGCTATATTTGGATCCCGATTGAACACAATGATCGTCAATACTCGGGTTGTAGCACTTTGTCTGGTTTGGATCACGCTTTTGTGCTCGCCTGGATAAGATTCCTGATCCAATTTATTGTAAACAGAATCCAAGAATAAGGAAGTATTCACCATTTCAGCGTATGTCTGGGTTAGTTGTCCTCCGATTTTCAAAGAGTTCAAATCTGGACTAGGACTATCCAAGCTTGGTCCAACGAGTAAATTAGTTGTTGCTCTATATGAAGCAGGTTGGCTATTAAGCTGATAGAACGTAATGATGCTTGCAACAAAGGCGGCCAACACCAACAACCATATATAGCGGTAGAGAATATTGAGAAGTTTTAATAGATCCATATCTGATACCTCGTTTTATTAATCAAATGAACTGAATAAACATCTAATCGTTTTACTTTATGACGATTAAGCGTCGAAAAGGTTACAACATCGCAAGGCTAGAGACAATTATTACTTCCGGACTTGACACATTTCTATAGGTAGTCGGTTTGTCCATCACTCATCAACCCTAGCAAGAGTCACCGATTAATTTCCACCCCATGTTACAGGGTCCCAATAGATTTGGCAATTTCTGCTGGAATTTCATAGCCATATCGCTCCATCTCGTCAGAGAGTTCAGGCATAATTCGAGCTAGGTCATGTGGATCAAATCGCTGCCACTTAAGTTTTCGATCCGATTTGACCATCTCCTTGACGGCTTTCGCCATGTCGTTGGTCATCTGCAATCCACAATGTG
>JAENVX010000090.1 GCA_016650355.1 Bacteroidia bacterium
CCATAAATCCTCGGGCCAATACCATAAAAATTGAGTGATTATTTAAGGAAATTCCTTGGCATAAGCTCATGGATTGTCTTCATAATCCTTTCTTCCGTGTCTACTGTGAGGCGAGACGGATGGTTGTAAAATGGCATTGAGCCATCCACTTCATAACCACCTTCAGCAAATATTCTCTTTGAAGCGATATAGGTAGAGACATCATTTGAATATGCATTAACCCACATCTTTTCCTTGTTGAACTCGCGCTTGATCCGATGGCTGTAATCGACTACCACTTCCCCACCTAAAAACACCATAGCCAATTGATTTCCAAAACTCCAAACCTGAACCGGATATTGAATTGTGCCAGAAATAGAACCACCACGAGCCAATATTTCAAGGCTGTTTCTTGCATAAAGTCCTTGCGCTGCTTCCATTTTTGATTGTTCTTCAAATTCTTTTGCATCAGGAACATGCATGAACGTAAGTTCAACCATTTTCATTTTTCCTGTAGGGATAAAGTTGAGTGATGTAAACTTATTTGAGCTTATCATCTTGTCAATTTTATCAGTAATCATTTCAGCATGTTGGTTGACATGTTTAAACTCCCCGCGGGGTGAAGGGTTCGCATCACCTGCGCACCCTAGAACAACCATAGCTAGTGCACCTGAATATTTTTTCTCCAACATCTCCTGGGTTGCGCCCATCCAATCACCATGAATAAAGTTGTGCTCCGGCACTAAGGTTGTTCCGTGGCAGGCATAATTAAGAAGCAGGGCAATTATTCTGCCGTTTTGATCAGTCGCTCGCAGCACAGGTAGGTCATTGTCAACAGGACCGCTTGGTGTCTCACCAAAACCTTTCCATTTACCATCTTCTACAACCCTTCTGTTCATTGCGAATGTTACGTTATCTACACCCCAGCTTAATTTCCCGGGCGCTTTCACTTTAACTGCATCTAATACGAGGGCCTCCAGTTTGTTGAGCAAGTTGGCGCGATATAATTTTACTTCTGCCAATTGGCTCGGTGGAAGGGTCTCCCCAAAAATATTTATTAATACTCCAGTCTCAGGGCCATTGTGTGTGTGTGTCGCAGATACCACCAATTGAGCACGATCTTTCAATCCAATTTTATTGCTTAGTCGTGAAAATAATTCATCAGCAAAAAAACCCGGAAAGCCAACAAGATCGAGTGTTACCCAAACCATGGACTGTTTTCCTTTCTGATAGAATACCAACGCCTTGGCCCAAAGCTTTTGCTCAACGCTATCGTAAACCTTTTTACGATTGCCATACCCCGTCAAGCGCACAGGGTGATCAGGTGTAATGTCAATTCTTGATACACCAATTTCAATTTGCCCATCGTCTTTTGGGGATAGTGAATTGAAAGACATGAGAATGGCAACCATGGATGATGCCATCAGGCAAGTAATTGTAGTTTTTTTATTCATTTTATATAACCTGATTACGGATCTTTGATGGTATTGAAGTTTTTTAAGAATTCCAGCAGATTAATCATCTCCTCTCTGGAAATTTGATTACCCAGTCCCTCTGGCATTGCGGATAATGAAGACGCGGTAATTTCAATAATATCTTCCCGGCCTATTGGTGTTCGTTCTCCAACAGCAGATTTTAAAACTATCGCATTAGAAGATTCTGAAGTAATAACACCTTCATAAACGTTGCCGGATTTGGTCTTGACCGCCCAAACTTCATACCCATCGGCAATAGCCCTATTAGGTTCTATAATTTGGGTAAGAATTGATGCCATACTTTGGTTCTTGATCGAATTCAGATCAGGTCCAAAGTCCTGTCCCCACTTCGTACCCACCTGATGGCATACTGCACAGTTTGTTTCAAAGACCTGTTTTCCTTTAACAACATCGCCAGAACTGGTTTCTATTCCAGCAAACTTCTCAATAATTTTTTCATTGTCAAGTTTAAATTGATCTAATAACAGTCTTGCTTTATTCTTTAGGGATGAATCTTCATTTGTCATGAGGTGCACGCTACGCCTCCAGCCTATAGAAGAGGCTGAAATTTCATTTTTTTCAACAGCGTCCAACAATGCCGCAATTCGAATATTATTCTCAACCATAAAATTGATTCCTTCATTACGCAATTCGGGTGTAAAGTTTTTCCAGTTATTTACAATAAGCCTGGAAAATTTAACGTCATTCATCTTCTGGTTACTCAAAATTCGCAGCGCAGCAACTTGAAGTTTGGCAGGCTGCTGCGGACGCACGAAATCGACATAATTTACTCCCGCATAATTTGGATAAAGGGCGACCAATGCCTCTACTGCTGATGATCGCTTCTCTGGTGTAGCATTACTATCCTTAATTAATAAAACAAGCTTGTTGGCTTCGGACGGTGAACCAAATGACTTATACTCCTTTGCTAAAAATAAGAGAAGTGACTTCCAAGTTGTGTACTCATTCACCTCAGATGTTAACACAAAGGCACCTACTATTTTTGGCACAAAAAAATTAAGTTCTTTTCTTAGATCATCTTTTGCTTTGTATTCAGACCCACCCACTATTCCCTGAAGGGTATAAAATAGAAAATCCTTGTGCGGCACATTTACTTGTAATGCCTGTTTGATTATAGCGTCAATTTTTTTCTGATGACCTTGCCGAACAAGCAAGGTGCCTACTGTCTTAAATAAGTCACCTACATCGTTTGGAATTGGCCTTGTTAAATAATGTGAAGCTAAATCGTCCCACAAAACAACACTGTTAAGGTCCCTAGCTGACAAAGCTGCAACCTGCATCCATTTATTAGTTACATGGTCCAGTAAAAGGCTTCTTCTGCGTTCAATGGCCTTTGGATGGTTGCTGTTGCCCAACGAAAGTAAAAGTTGAAAAAGAATTTCTTCGTTACTTGATGTAAACTCAATCATGGCGCCTTCAATGCTGGTATTCTCCATACGGCTTTCCGCGATTCGTAAAGCATTCAGCACAAGCCCTTGGTGTCTTGTTTGCAAAGCTCTTAATAGGATGTCATTACTGAGTTCGCCCATTCCTTCCATCGTCCATAGGGCATGTATTTGCGCTATCTCAGCTGAACCCTCAGTAATAATTTTTTCAAGCAAGGTTGTTGCGGACGCTGGTTTTGTATCAACCAAAAGACGCTGTGCGTTTATACGCCACCAATAATTCGGGTTATCCAGATTTTTTATAAGCTCCTCCACATTTGATTTATCAAGATTTGTTTTGTTTATAAAATCAGGAGCCTTCGATTTTTGTTTCGGCACGATGCGATAAATTCTTCCTTTGTCGGTGCCTTCATATAATTCTCCTGAGTTATTTACTTCATCCGACATCCATTCTGGATGTTCAATAATTTTTCGATAGTAATCGATAACATAGAGCGCACCATCTGGCCCCACATAAAAATTTACAGGACGAAACCATGAGTCGGTTGACGTTAGAAACTCTTTACCTTCATATAATCGACTGGCTTTTTGAACAGGTCCGTTGTTTTGAATTTTATCAACATGAACAAGATTATGCACGGGCTCTGCAACGATACTGGCCTGATTAAGCTGATCAGGAAATAAAGCTCCTTGATAAATCGTGATGCCGCACGCAGAAGTAAAAACACCAACATCTGTTAGTAGTTGATGCTCCGCATGGGTAGTAGCCGGGTAAACTTCTGCAGCATTTCCATGTTCGGGGATAAAGGCCATGGCGGGTATACCTAACAAATCAGGATTGCGTTCAAGATAACGCTGTGGAATAACCTCTTGGTAGATGTGATTTGAATTGCTCGCTAAAAAATAACGGCCATATGAATCAAAGCTGTGGCCATATTGAGTTCGGGATGACAACATTTCAAGCTGATGTGTGTCTGGTCTGAACCTTGTTCCTCGCCCGTTTGCATTTTGCGGAAGTGTTGGCGCCAAAGTATCATCCTCATACCTTATCTCTTTTCCTTTATCGCCAAATAGGCCTTCATATTGAATTGTATGTACTGAATTTTCATGACCAAGATATATC
>JAENVX010000091.1 GCA_016650355.1 Bacteroidia bacterium
AACGGAACATGCCGTTGAGAACTGTGTTTCTATTTTTAATATTGAAAGCGATGACATCAAGGGGAAGATCATTGGGCGCGAGGGCAGAAATATCCGAGCACTTGAAGCTGCCACTGGCGTGGAAATAATTGTAGATGACACACCCGAGGCTATCATCATTTCAGGATTCGATCCGGTAAGGCGCGAGATTGCGAGATTATCCCTACATAGGCTGGTACAAGATGGACGAATACATCCTGCGCGTATTGAGGAGATTGTAGCCAAGACCACAAAAAATATTGATGATGAAATCGTAGAGATCGGAGAGCGCACAGTAATTGATTTAGGTATTCACGGACTTGCACCTGAATTGATCAAAATGGTAGGTCGCATGCGCTATCGTTCTTCATATGGCCAAAATTTATTGCAGCATTCGCGTGAAGTAGCCAACCTCTGCGCCATCATGGCGGCAGAACTTGGCTTGAACGTGAAGCAGGCTAAACGTGCAGGGCTTTTACACGATATCGGAAAAGTCTGGCACGAGGAACTAGAAAAACCACATGCTATTGTGGGCATGGAGTTAGCACTTAAATACAAGGAGCATCCTATCATCTGTAACGCCATTGGCGCTCACCATGATGAAATCGAGATGACCAGCATTATTTCCCCGATTGTTCAATCGTGTGATGCAATCTCAGGGGCGCGACCTGGTGCAAGACGCGAAGTAATGGAACAATATATCAAGCGCTTAAAAGATTTAGAAGCCGTAGGGTTGAGTTTTGATGGTGTTGACAAGTGTTATGCTATACAGGCCGGGCGAGAATTGCGGGTGATGGTAGATGCAGAGAAAGCCACAGACGAACGAGCTTCCCAATTAAGCTTTGACATATCTCAGAAGATTGAAAAAGATATGCAGTACCCAGGTCAAATAAAGGTTACTGTTATCCGGGAAATGCGTAGTGTAGCGTATGCCAAATAATTAATCAATAAGGCAGCGTCAGCGAAGCTCGTAATTAAAGTTTTTTTGTTTAATTCCGTTGCGCCTAAAAGTTGTGGAAAGGTAGGTCTCTGAGACTATACTTCCTGGTAATCCCCTGATTGGTCGATATTTATTAACCATTCTTATAATAATTTCCTGAACAATGAGAGTTGACTGCACGAATAGTTATTTTTAGAATTCTTATAAACCCAATGTGATCATAAAATGGCAGGTGCAAAAAATCTTGTGTTTACTGTCCTGGCTCTGCTTACTCCAACCCTCATTTTCAGTCAGCAGCATCAACCTGATACACTTTTCATAACAGCAGCGATTGAAAACGCAAAAAAGGTCTATTATCAGTCCGTCATGGATCATTCAAATCTTTACAATGGCAAGGAATACATAGCTTTCAAAAAGAATATGCCGCAGGTTGGCACACCATTTTTCCAGTCAGAAGACTGGACAGAGGGTAAAGTATTCTATGATGGGGAATTATATGAAAATGTATCCATTCGCTTCGATCTCTTGCAGGAAAAATTAATGGTTGAGCATAAGGGTATAGGCGAGATAGAGTTGATTAGTGAAAAAATAAAATACTTCGAAATAGCCGGGCATACATTTGTAAAATTTCAAAATAATGGTATCGCCAAGTCGCTAAGTGCAGGTTTTTACGATCTGATCTATAACGGCACCTCCAAAGTACTTGTGAGGCGCCTTAAAGTTGGTGAAGAAAAAATTGAAACTCAAGTGAGTATTATTTTAACGTTTAAAGAAAAAAACACAATCGGCATATTAAAAAACGGAGTCTATCATGTTGTCAACAATAAATCTTCCGTTCTGAAAATATTTGAAGATCAAAAAAGCGATTTAAAAAAATTCATTTCAAAAAATAAAATCCGCTATCGTTCTAATCGTGAAGAAGCAATTGTTAAGATAGCAGAACAGTATGATCAATTAACGCACTAAGAAATCAACAATGAAATTTATTTTGTGCGTTTCTCTGATTTGTCTAACATCTTTGTGTTCCATAGCGCAAGATGACAAACCTATAACCGCTGAGTTTAAGAACCTGACGTTCGATGAGTTTGTAAACCAGATCGAAAAAAATACTGCATATCACTTTCTCTATGATAAATCCTGGACAGATAGCCTAAAAGTAAATCTGTCGGTCCTTAGAAAAATCGTCCCTGAGATTTTGGATCAGATGTTTCAGAATACGGAATTAAGGTATGCGATTGATAAAAATCATTCCATCTATATTTCACTTGGCCAATCCGTTTTGACAGATCTACCCTTTGACTTTTTTGGCGATGGTGAGGAAGTTAACCCTCAGAAGACCTATGCTGAAGATTATGCACCCTATGAAGAGGTGGATAAAGCAAAAGAGGAAAAATTGGTTACGATCGGTCTTAAAACTGCCAACTCAAAAGCAACTGCAAATATTGCGGGGTATGTTCGCAACGTTAATTCAGGTGAAGCCGTCATTGGCGCATCTGTTTTCATTGAAAATCCTTTAATAGGAGTTGCTTCCGATCAATTCGGATATTTTTCTATTACCCTTCCAAAGGGCAGGCACGAAATAATTATCAAAAGTCTGGAAATGAAGAGCACCAAGCGACAAGTTATGCTTTACTCAGATGGCAAACTTGATATCGAATTACAAGAAGATGTGACGCCTCTAAAAGAAATTGTAGTCCAATCCGAACGTGATGCTCAAGTCCTAGGTCTCCAAATGGGGCTTGAAAAATTGGACATTAAAACCATCAAACAAATTCCCGTGGCATTGGGCGAAGTAGATATTTTTAAAGCTATTCTCACATTGCCAGGTGTTCAATCTGTAGGTGAGGGTACCGTAGGACTAAACATTCGCGGAGGAGCTTCTAATCAAAACTTGATTTTATATAATGATGCGACCATTTTTAATCCATCCCATTTATTTGGGTTCTTCTCTGCCTTTAATCCAGATATCTTAAAAAATGTGGAGCTCTATAAAAGTGGTATTCCTGCTGAGTATGGTGGACGGTTGTCCGCAGTACTTGACGTGAATACGCGGGAAGGCAACAAAAGAAAATTTGAAGGCTCTGGAGGAATCAGTCCGGTGACGGGACGATTTGCGTTGGAGGGCCCCATCTTCAAAGACAAAACATCATTCTTAATTGCTGGTCGATCAACCTATTCCGATTGGCTTCTAACCCAAATTCCTTCTACCACTTTGAAAAATAGTGAAGCTTCCTTCTATGATGTGAATATTTCGCTCAGTCACCAAATGAACGATAAAAATAGTTTCTATGCCTCTGGGTATCTCAGTAACGATGGATTTAAACTTGGCAGTGACACTACGTACCGTTATTCCAACCAAACTGCCTCGGCTAAGTGGAAGCATGTATTTGGAAACAAGTTTTACGGAATTCTTACCGGAAGTTATAGTGGATACGATTATGATGTATCAAGCGAAGCTAATCCTGTTAATAGTTTCTCGTTAGGCTACTCTGTTCAGCAGGCCAATCTTAAAGCTGACTTTAATTATTTTCTTAACTCAAAGCACACGTTGAATTTTGGAGCATCAACTATTAACTACAAAATTTCTCCAGGGGACTTGCAGCCCTATGGAGGCGAGTCCTTGGTTGTACCCGATGTTTTGCAAAATGAGCAAGGGGAAGAAAGCGCAATATATGTTGGTGACAACTTTGAAATCAATTCCCGACTTTCGCTCTATGCCGGCCTGCGTTTCTCACTTTTTCAAAATCTAGGACCCAAGGATGTGTTTACCTATGATCCAGATTCTCCAAAAAATGAAAATTCCATGTTGGATACCGTCCACTACGCATCAGGCAAAAAAGTGGCCAACTATCAGGGGCCGGAATACCGGTTCTCTATTCGGTATACCCTGTCTGAAAATAGCTCAGTTAAGTTCGGCTATAACAAGATGCGACAATATTTGCAGATGCTATCCAATACCGCAGCCATCTCACCTATTGATATCTGGAAACTAAGTGACTCCTATATCAAACCACAAATTGGTGATCAATTCTCCATTGGCTATTATAAAAATCTGAAGTCTATGTTCGAAACTTCTGTGGAAGTATATTATAAAACCATGGAGAACTTTCTTGATTTTAAGAGCGGGGCAAAATTAATACTCAATCACAGCATCGAAACTGATGTTGTGAACGCAACAGGGAAAGCATATGGTGCTGAGTTTATGATTAAAAAATTAAGCGGCAAGCTAAACGGTTGGATCAGTTACACATATTCACGCTCATTTCTACAAACAAAAGGAGCTTCTCCATCAGAATCTATTAACCAAGGCAAATGGTACTCCAGTAATTATGATAAACCCAACGCTGTCAATTTCATTGGTAACTATAAATTCAGCAGAAGGTTTAGCACATCTTTGAATATGACGTATAGCACAGGCAGACCGATAACGTTACCACTGGCAAAATATGATTTAAACGGTGCCAAACGGTTATACTATTCTGAGCGAAATCAATATCGCATTCCGGATTATTTCAGAACAGACTTTGCGCTAAACATTGAGGGAAATCACAAAATAAAAAAACTGGCCCATAGTTCATGGACTGTAGCTGTATATAATCTAACGGGAAGGAAAAATGCTTATTCTGTTTATTTTATTTCACAAAACAATACGGTGAACGGATACAAACTTTCAATTTTTGGAAATCAAATTCCAACAATCACTTATAATTTCAAATTTTGAATCTAGTACTAAAAATAAAGTTCAGTTTTATTATCCTTCTTGCGTTGGCAAGCTGTGTTGAACCTTATGAGCCTCCTGCTATCGAAAACGGAGTAAGTATTTTGGTGGTTGATGGTGCCTTAAATGCACAAGGAAAAAGTACAATACGGCTAAGTCGATCACAAAATCTTTCTGAGTCTTCAGCAGTAGGTTCTGAACTAAAAGCCATTGTTTCTTTTGAAAATGAATCCGGTACCTCCGTCACATTAACCGAAGAAGGAAATGGAAACTATTCGCTACCTCCTCAAATTTTTGATCCTCAGAAACTTTATAGAGTAAGGATTCAGACTGCTGATTCAAAAGAGTACGCATCAGAATTTGTTTCGATTGTAAAAAACCCACCTATAGACAGCGTATCGTGGAATATCACATCTGACAATGGGGTGCAGCTTAATGTTAGTACACATGATGCTGAGAACAACACAAAATATTATCGATGGGATTACGAAGAGTCCTGGAAGTATGTGTCTGCTTTCAATTCGCGCTTCGATTGGCTTAATGGATACCCTATTCTTCGAACAACCGATATCTATAATTGCTATCAGGTAAAACC
>JAENVX010000092.1 GCA_016650355.1 Bacteroidia bacterium
GCATGTGTGTCGCGACTTATCTTTTTTAGCAGCTCCGATTCTGGTGAAGTATGGCCTTCTGAATACTCTGAAAGCTGTTGGTTAATAACTTCCATTCGCTTTGGTCGGTTCCATAATCAGATAACTTAGCTTTTCCTCATCAAACATTTCATTTGACAGTTCTTGCAATCTTATGGCTGTGGTATTCTTTACTCGCTCAAACATCTCTTCTAGTCTTGTCACTTTTCCCAAATCAAGCAGGTTACGTGCCATCATGATCATAAAACTGATGTTACTTTCTTCAGCCATCGCAATTTGCCCAAGCAATTGCTCCTTGGCTGCAGCTAATTGCTTAACTCCCATGGGTTGGTCGCGCATTTTTCGCAATTCCTTCTTCACAAGTTCAATGCTTTTCTTCATTTGCGTAGGCTCCGTTCCAAATGAAATCAAAAACAAACCTGTGTCGGTAAACGGAACAAACTGAGCACCGATGGAGTACACAAATCCATGCTTCTCTCGAAGGGCCATATTCAATCTAGAGTTCATTCCACCGCCACCTAAAATATTTGTAAGCATGTAAAAAGTTCCTCGTTTATGATCTGAAACTTTATAGGAAGTTCTCCCCATAGCGCAACGGGCTTGCTTTACTTCTCTCGTCAATACAACTTCTGAAGGCTTATAGCCCGAGAAATTTTTTCGAACTTTTCGGGTCACCATTCTTGGCACAGAACCCAAATATTTCTCTGCGACCTTCACTACTTGCTCCATAGAAACATTGCCAACGCAACTGAAAATTATTTTACGGGTGTCGAGATGTTCCTTTACAAATGCCTGGAAATCTTTTCTCTTAAAATTTCTTACAGTTTTTTCGCTACCCAAAATATTCATACCAAGTGAGTGACCCTTAAAAATAACATTGTCAAACTCATCCTGGAGTGAATCTTCTGGGTCGTCATAATACATCGACATTTCTTCGAGGATTACCTGGCGCTCCTTATCAATCTGGCTCGAAGGAAAAATAGAATGAAAAGTAATATCAGCGAGAAGCTCAACGGCACGTTCAAAATATTCATCGCGAATGGAGGAGTAAAAAAGAATTTTCTCTTTATCCGTAAAGGCATTTAACTCACCCCCAAGGGAGTCCAACCTATTAAGAATATGGAAGGCATTTCTTTTACGAGTCCCCTTAAAAGCCATGTGTTCCCAGAAATGAGCTATCCCCTGATTTTTGGGTGTTTCATCCCGGCTCCCAATGTCCAACATGATGCCACAATGCACAATTTTTGTAGTCGTAATCCTATTGTGGACGACCCGGATCCCGTTTTTAAGGGAATATATCTCGTAATCTCTCATATCGAACATCAAAATTAAGGATTTAACTTGTCAACTGGGGAATCGACTTGGTGTACCAGAAAGATCCAGTAAATGCTGTAAAATGTGCTACTGGCCACTTTTCATTACTTGTTGCGCACCCGTACACCGATGCCCGCATACGGGCAACCGCTTGCCTAATGTTATCCTAATTTTGTAAAATAGCAGGCAAATCAGTTGGCACAACTCTTGTAAAAACATTGACTATGGAGACTCAAAAAGTAAAAACCTGTTTCACTATCACTTTCACAAATGATCAATATCATCACGCCAAAGCCTATGTGGAAGATATGAAAAAACACAAGGCTCGTGTGTTTTGGAGAGGCAAAGAAGGAAAGACTGATGACGAATTAGTGGTTGAGCAAATTGCCCATCGCATCTTATCTGGATTTTATAATACCGATCCATTCAACGCCAGCCGGCACATTGTAAGAATGGACAGCGTAGCCACATCTTAATTAAATAAATACTTTCTCTTGGCTTTGATTATCTAGCGCCTTGGCACGGATAGTCAAAGGTTTTTTGCTTTCTATGGACAGAGTAGTAAACTTGTTGCTATTATTGTTGCTA
>JAENVX010000093.1 GCA_016650355.1 Bacteroidia bacterium
GAGTGTTTGTAAAGGAAAACAAATCCAAACTGAAAGCGGATGTAATTTTAATTTCTGATACCTCAATGATTTCTTTGGATACCCCTTCTATTACTGTAGGTCTACGCGGCCTCAGCTACATGGAAGTTGAAGTGACTGGTCCAAACCGCGACTTGCACTCCGGGGTGTATGGAGGAGCTGTTGCAAATCCTATTAACATCTTGAGTAAAATGATCAGTTCTTTGCAGGATGACAATGGCAGAATAACCATTCCTGGATTTTATGATAAGGTGGCTGAACTTACAGCCTCCCAGCGAGCAGATCTGAACAAAGCGCCTTTCAATTTGGATGCGTACAAGGAGGAGTTAGGGATTGATGAAGTCAAAGGAGAAAAGGGGTACACTACACTCGAACGAACGGGCACGCGACCAACCTTGGATGTAAACGGAATCTGGGGAGGCTACACAGGTGAAGGAGCCAAGACCGTGCTACCATCCAAGGCATCGGCAAAAATTTCGATGAGGCTTGTACCGAATCAGGATAGTGAAGAAGTTATGAAACTCTTTACTGCTCATTTTCTTTCTATTGCTCCAAAGTCAGTAAAGGTGAAAATTACGCCACATCATGGTGGACAACCTGCGGTTACGCCAACAGACTCAAAAGCTTTTAAAGCGGCAAGCAAGGCCTTTGAAGAAGTTTGGGGTAAATCACCTATCCCGACTCGCGATGGAGGAAGCATTCCGATAGTATCATTGTTTAAAAAAGAATTGGGCCTCGATACAGTATTGATGGGCTTTGGCCTAGACAGTGATGCCATTCATTCTCCCAATGAACATTATGGCATCAAAAACTTTTTGATTGGCATCGAAACGATTGTTGCATTTTATAAGCACTATGCGAGGAACTAAAGTATGTGTTGTTAATTTTTAGTTAAGCCAGACATGCATCGATGCTTGATTGTTGATCAGGCCAACTTATTTGCCCTTCACATCGTTACCTTTGCGCTACTATTCTGAAATTATGTCAATTAAAAAGATATTTCTTGCGTTTACAATGGCGATTTGTTCGCTAACCCTTGCTGCTCAAATTCTTCATCCGGCCAAATGGTCAACTTCTGTGTCTGCTAATCAGGCCAAAGTTGGCGATGAACTTACGTTGATTTATAAAGTCACGATCGATAAAGATTGGTATTTATACTCCAGCGAGTTTGACTGCGAGGATGGTCCGTTTGAAACCGCTTTTACGTTCACTCAACATCCAAGTTTTAAACTTTTAGGGAAAGTAGAACCCATTGGAGCAATAGACAAACATGACGATATATTTGAGTGTGATTTGAAAATTTTCAAAAAGACCGCAGAGTTTCGTCAAAAGGTTAAGATTCTCTCATCTGATATAAAAATTGAAGGCGAGTATGAGTATCAAGTTTGCACGGACGTTGATGGAAAGTGTATTCCTTTCAATGAAGAATTTTCTTTCAATGGAACTAATATAAAAGTGAGTGGTGACGTGGGGCCAAATAACCCTAAACAAAAAGACGAAGGGAATGATCAGACATTACACGTAATTGATACGTCAACCATTTTCAAGCAAACTCTTTCAAAAAATTATGGAAAGAGAACGGGCCCCATTTTAGATAAATCTATTTTGGATGGCGAGTCTTCTATTCATGAAGAATCATTCCTTGGCTATTTAATTTTTGCTTTTCTTCTAGGCCTTACCTCGTTAATTACCCCTTGTGTTTTTCCTATGATTCCGATGACGGTAACTTTTTTTCTAAAAGATAATCAATCGAGAAGGCAGGGAATAAGAAAGGCGCTTGTTTTTGGGTTTTCGATTGTACTAATCTATACGCTGGCGGGAACTTTATTTGCACTTCTGCTTGGCGCTGAAGGATTGAATGCGTTGGCCACGCATTGGGCTCCCAATCTTTTTGTTTTCATCATCTTCATTGTTTTTGCACTTTCTTTTCTTGGCCTTTTCGAAATCAATGCCCCCTATCAGTTGGTTAACAAGGTGGATCAACAAGCCGAGAAAGGTGGATGGATTGGAATTTTCTTTATGGCATCAACCCTGGTGCTGGTTTCATTTTCTTGCACCATACCTATTGTAGGTAACGTTGTCGTAATGGCAGCCGGTGGGCAGGTAATAAAGCCAGTGCTGGCCATGTTTTTTTACGCCCTTGCCTTTGCTATCCCTTTTACCCTTTTCGCTGTCTTTCCAGAATGGATCAAGAGCCTTCCCAAGTCAGGTGGGTGGCTAAATTCCGTGAAGGTGACACTTGGGTTTTTGGAATTGGCGCTTTCTTTAAAATTTTTAAGTATTGCTGATCAGGCTTATCATTGGGGGCTCCTGGATCGAGACGTTAACCTTGCTATTTGGATCGTAATCTTTACTATTCTAGGAGTATATTTTCTTGGCAATTTGAGAATGTCTGGAGATAGTCCTGTGGAAAAAGTGACTGTGCCCAGATTGCTTCTCGCCACCGTTACCTTTTCATTTGTTGTTTATCTAATTCCTGGCATGTGGGGCGCACCATTAAAAAGCCTGGCAGGTTATTTACCTCCTTTATATACGCATGATTTTGATTTGATTTCCCTTGCACGTAACGATAGCGAGAAAACTGTTTGTGAAGAGCCTAAGTATTCGGATTTTCTTCACCTGCCACATGGGCTGCAAGGCTACTTTGATTATGATCAAGCCCTGGCTTGTGCCCGCAAACAAAACAAACCTCTTTTTATTGATTTCACCGGTCATGGTTGTACGAATTGCCGTGAGATGGAGGCAGTGGTATGGAGCGATCCACAAGTGCTGGATCGGCTGCAAAAAGATTTTATAATCGTGGCATTATATGTAGACGACAAAACGGAATTACCCGAAGCACAATGGTATACCTCAACCTATGACGGCAAAGTGAAGAAATCTATAGGAAAGCAAAATGCAGATATACAAATAACTAACCTTGAAAATAACGCACAACCGTTTTATGTTTTGGTTGGCAATGACGAGAAAGTACTTGCGTGGCCCTATGGTTATAATCGGGGCGCTGAAAGCTTTGTAGAGTTCCTCGACAAGGGTAAACAGAAATACAAAGAGCTCTATCAAAGTCGTTAAACGTATGTTCTATTTCTACTTTGCTTACCTTTGAGACGAGGCTGTATTACAAAGAAAATTTTTTAAACTGATGATTCCTTTCCGAGGGGTAGTTTTTTGTTAGATGAAAATATTGAAAACCAAAGCCACAAAAAAAATTCTTCTTTCTGTAGCAGGAATGCTATTACTTGTAACAAGTTTTTTTTTACTGAATGATTACACGGCATGGTTTACGCTTCAAGGGGATTTTGTTGTTGAGGTTGACTCAGCGCGCGTAGAGATTGATGTCAAAGAACCGGAGATGCTTTATGGCATGGTGATTGACGACTTGCACATCATCAAAGACCAAGTGAAAAAAAATCAACTGCTTATTGATCTTTTTCAGGGTAGTTACGTCTCAGAAAAAATATTGAGGCAGATTAATTTATTGCCACGCACTACATTTGACTTTAGAAAAATTTCTGCCGGAAAGAAATACACGCTGGTAGTACGTAATGATTCTGTCAAGACATTAATGGCATTTATATACGAGCCCAATCTTATTGACTATGTTGTCTTTCATCTAGAGGATTCTTTGTTGATAGAACCTCAGCAGCGAGAAGTACGGGTAATTGAAAAAAATATTACAGGAATTATAAAGTCTTCGCTTTCTGAAACTATTGAAGAGCTGGGAATATCTCATGAGCTCACCAATAAAGTTGTTGATATTTTTGCCTGGCAAGTTGACTTTCAACGGTTGCAAAGAGGTGACAACTTCAAGCTGATGTATGAAGAAAACCAGGTGGAAGGAAATCCGGTAAGTATTGGCAAAATCAAAGGGGTTTATTTTCAACATTTTGGAAGTGGCTACTATGCTTTTCCATTTGATCAGGGAGATGGTGAGGATTATTTTGATGAAGAGGGAAATAGTTTACGCAAAGCATTATTGAAATATCCCATCGAGTTTACAAGGATCAGCTCTCGCTATAGTAATAATCGGTTTCACCCTGTTGCAAAAGTTTTTCGAGCACATCGCGGAACTGACTTTGCGGCACCAACGGGAACACCTATTCGCACGGTTGGAGACGGTATTGTTGAAGAAGCACGGTACAAAACCAACAACGGGAATTATGTAAAAGTGAGGCACAATTCAACTTATACAACACAGTATCTTCACATGTCAAAAATTGCAACGGGTATAAAGGCTGGGACTAAGGTGAGACAGGGAGAAACCATCGGGTACGTAGGTAGTACTGGCTTGGCTACGGGGGCTCATCTTTGCTATCGTTTTTGGAAAAACGGTGTTCAGGTTGATGCATTGAAAGTGGAGCTTCCACCTTCTCAGCCGATTAGTAATGAATCAAGAGGTGACTTTGACCTTGTAGTGCTCGAGTTGATGAGGCAGCTGGAATTAATATCGTTTCCCCCTTATTCTTTGCCAATAATTGTTGCCGGCAATTAATTATTTGACCCTTTCTTATATTTTTTACGTTACTTTTTTGGTTAGAGAAGTAATTAACAGAAACTCTTGATAGTCAAAAGAAGTAATAGATGATTCGTGTAGTAGTTTTTTTTCTGGTAGTCTTTTTAGCTTTTGACGTTGAAGGTCAGAAGGTTGGCCTCGTATTGAGTGGTGGTGGGGCAAAAGGCTTGGCACATATTGGTGTGTTAAAAGCTCTTGAGGAAAATGGAATTCCGATTGACTATGTTGTAGGCACCTCAATGGGCGGAATAGTTGCAGGATGTTATGCCGCGGGGTTCAGCCCGGCTCAGATTGAAGAAATTGCTTTATCAGATAACTTCCAGCGTTGGGTAAGTGGTAAATTAGAGGAAGGCTACAATTATTACTATAATAAAAATGATGATTACCCCTCCTTTTTGAAACTAAATATCTCTCTTGATTCAACGCTCAATTTTAATTTCAATACCAGTTTGGCCAATGATATTTCACTCAATTTTGCATTGGCTGAGTTAATGGCGCAGTCTTCTTCTATTTCAAAAAATAATTTTGATAGTCTGTTTGTCCCACTTCGTGTTGTGGCAGCTGATATTTTTACACAAACTGAGGCGATATTAAAAGATGGCGTTCTTAGTGATGCCATGCGAGCCACGCAAACTGTTCCTCTTTTCTATGACCCCATAAGAGTTGATGGTAAATTTCTATTTGATGGAGGAGTTTATAATAACTTTCCTGTGGATGTTGCGCAGAAGGAATTTAAACCGGATGTAATCATCGGAGCCAATGTTTCCACTAAAGTGTATGAGGAGTACCCTTTTGGCGAGGATGAAAAGCTGGTCTCACGCTCTCTACTCTATATGCTATTAGATAAATCAGATCCAAATAAGGTTCCATTAAGTGGAATATATATCCAGCCAAATTTGAAAGGGTATACTGCTTTTGACTTTGCCAAAGCAAAAAATATGATCGATAGCGGCTATGCGCAAACGATTAAACAGATGAGCGAGATAAAGGCTAAAATAGCTGCGAAGGCTGATTGTGAGGACGTGGCAGACAGGCGCAATGCTTTCAATGGAAGAGCGAATGCGCTGGTTGTCGACAATGTTAGGTTTACGGGTTTTAATTCAAGGCAACAGCGGTACCTCCATAAGTTTTTCTCAATAAAGAAAAATCAACCTCTATATTTTTATCAGGTAAAATCAGGATACTATAAGTTGATTGCTGAAGATTATTTTAAAAACGTCTACCCAGGGTTTCTTTACAATCCTGATTTAAACAGATATGAGTTTCAGCTTTCAAAGAGACCACAAAATAATTTTCAAGTTGACTTTGGCGGTGCGATTGCAACGCGGAGCATTAGTGGGATTTTCCTGGGACTAAATTATTATTACTTCAACCGGATGCTCACGCATGCCAGCGCTAATTTCTATGCGGGAACTTTTTATAAATCGGCACAAGTTAAAGCCAGATTGGACATGCCAAGTTTAGGTCAGTATTATGTGGAACCGGAAGCAACGTTTAATTCATGGGATTTCATTCAGGGTAGCGATTTTCTGATAGCAAGCAAGTCACCCACTATTTTAAAGCGCATAGATCGCAAAGTTGGAGCTAGCATTGGCAAGCCTGTGGGTAAGAAGTACAAAGCCTCATTATCCGGCTACTATGTTAATAATACAGATCGCTTTATAAATACCCAATCGTTTATATCTACTGATACGCTCGATTTGTTAAGTCTTTCTGGATACCGCAGCGGATTTAAGCTTTCAACCAACGTGCTTAATCGGAAGCAATATGCAAATCAAGGTCATGCGTATGAGTTTAGTTTTGACTGGTTCAGTCTCATTGAGGAACTTGAGACAGGCACCACCTCAAATGAAGTTCTTAATACTAATCTACATCGGGCCTGGGTGAGAGCGCGAGTAACAATGGAACAATATTTTAAAAAGGGATTCTATAGTTCAGGCTATTATTTTGATGCAGTCTTTTCTAATCAGCCGTTATTCAGTAATTACCAAAGCACAATTATAAACGCCCCCTCTTTCAACCCAATTCAAGATAGCCATACGCTGTTGCTGCGAAATTATAGAGCATTTAATTATGTAGCAGGAGGCTGGAGGAATGTTTTTTCACTTCGTAACAATCTTGACTTCCGTTTGGAAGGATACTTGTTCAAACCTTTTGAACAAATTAAAGAAGGATCCAATCAGGAGGCTACACTCAATTTGGAACTTACGAACGGGTTCTTTGCTGCTACAGCGGGACTTGTTCTTCACACCACGGTTGGCCCGGTTAGCTTAAGCGTAAATTATTACGATGATAATAACCATCAATTCGGGGCTTTGCTCCATGTAGGTTTTTTGCTATTTAATCGAACTTCTTTAGAATAATCGCTTTGGAAGGGGCAAACTCTTAATTTATAATTGATAATACACTTGATCAGAGATGTATTATTTTCTGCATTTTTATATTTTTAAGCTAAGTTTAAACCCAATGATTGGCTTGGCCAGTCAGTACCAAGCATCAATGAAGAGATTATTTCTTGCCAGTTCCCTTATTATTTGTGTTCAAATTACGGCCAGCAGTCAAGTGGTGCAGTGGGCATCCACAGTTATTGATGTTTCTTCGGAACTAACTCCGGTACAATATTCGGCCCAACAAGCGCTTGGTAAGCCTAATGTGCTTCCTGCAGGAGGCCAAAATCCAAATGCATGGACACCAGATAAACCAAAGCGCAAAGAGTTTATTAAAGTAGGGTTTACAACACCAATACAGATTCAACAAATTGCTATTGCAGAATCGCACAATCCTTCTGCTATCTTCAAAATCTATACTTACGATGAAGCAGGAAGGGAATACCTCATCCATACGTTTAACCCAATTGTGGTACCACTGAGGAGTAGGATGCTTAGCGTAATGATGGAGAAAACACCTTATAAAGTTGCTAGTTTAAAACTTGAATTCGATGGCGCAGCATTAACCGACTATTTTTCAATCGATGCAATTGCAATAACGGATTCCAGCTATCCTATTGTTGCAAACATAGATATTCCGGATTTGTTGAGTAAAGGATTGGTTACAGAAAGATTGGATGAAAACGTAAACAGTGAGTTTACAGAATTGAATCCTATTCTAACTATGGACGGAAAGACTTTGTATTTCAGCAGAAAAAATCATCCTGGCAATATTGGTGGGGTAAACGATAAAGAGGACATATGGTATTCTGAGCTTGGTCCTGATGGTAAATGGACACTGGCAAAAAATATGGGGCCTCAATTCAATAATGAATTTCCCAATTTCGTCAATGCAGTCAGTTCAGCCACACCCGATGGCAAATCGGTTATCCTGCTCTTGGGTAACAAGTACCTTGAAAATGGTAAGGTGCTAGCAGGTGTATCAATGAGTGACAACATCAACGGATCATGGAGCAATCCCTCCGCATTGCAAATTGAAAATGAATATAATTATAACGAGAAGGCAAATTATTTTTTGGCAAATACCAGGAAGTCTTTGTTAATGTCTATAGAGAGAGAGGATTCGCGTGGAGGCAGAGATTTATATGTGAGCCTTGCCAAGAATGATAGCGTGTGGGCAGAACCCCTCAACCTTGGTGCGATTGTCAACACTTCAGGTGAAGACACCGCTCCCTTTCTCGCCTCTGATGACAAGACGCTTTATTATTCCTCAGACGGATTTAGTGGCTATGGGGGAAGCGACATTTATATGACCAAACGGTTAGACGATACCTGGACGAATTGGAGCGAGCCACAGAATATGGGGCCTGACATCAATTCCAAGTTGGAGGATTTATTCTTTAATATTCCCGCTTCGAGTGAGTTTGCGTATTATTCCAGAGGTATAACTGAAGATAATGCTGATATTTTTCGGGTTAAACTTCCGGTGTTTAATAGCCCTGAGCCAGTTATTCTTGTCAAAGGTATTTTGATTGATGCCAAGACCGGAAAGACAATTGGAGCCAAGATTATTTACGAACGCCTTTCGGATGGAAAAGAAGTTGGTATTGCTCACTCTAACCCGGTAACAGGTGAATATGAAATTCTGCTTCCTGGGGGTCATCTATATGGAGTTAGAGCTGAAGCTGATGGACATATTTCGTCAAGTCAGAACCTCGATCTTAGAGACATGTCTAAGGATGCCACAGTTGAACATAAAAACATTACTCTTGAACCGATTGAGGTTGCTCGTATCGAAGCAGACGCTACAATAACGCTTAATAATATTTTCTTTGACTTCAATAAAGCAACTCTAAAATCAGAGTCATTCCCTGAGTTGAATCGGATTGTGGATCTCATGCAAAAGGAGAAAACAATGACAGTTGAAGTAACAGGACATACAGACTCAACCGGACCGGATGATTATAACATGTGGCTTTCTGAGTGGCGCGCAAACGCAGTTGTAAAATACCTGATCCAAAAAAGTATTGAGAGCGATCGGGTTAAGGTGACATTCTTTGGTGAGACTAAACCTGCGGTGTCAAATGAGACAATAGAAGGCAGGAAGAAAAACCGTAGAGTTGAATGCAAAATAATAAAGATGTAGCCTGCATTTTTGTACACCTATGAAGAAACCATTTTTTAATCTCATCATCGTCCTTGCTTTCACGGGCCAGGCATATTCACAAGCTAATGATACCTTGATTTATGCTCAAGGTAAAATTGTGAATGCCATGACCAAAGAAGCTGTTGTTGGTAAGATATCGTATCAAAGTTTGCCTTACGGAAACAAAGTTGGTATGCTAAGTGGTAGCGACTATAAGTTTGCCATGTATGACAAAGCAAAGTACTCAATCATTGTACAAGCTCCTGGGTTCGCACAGGTTAAGTATATGCTTGACCCTGCCTCAGCAAACCCAGATAGGGTTGTTGTTCAGGATATTGAGTTGGGAGCTCCGGTTAGTGCAGCCAAAGTAGTTGAGACCGCACACACTGCAGGTAAAGAGATGACGCTTGATAACCTCATTTTTGAGCTTGGGAAAGCCAAAATTTCTCCGGCATCACATAGCGAATTAAACTCTGTTGTTAAAATGCTTGAAGATAATCCAGCGATGGTTATTCAGCTGGAGGGGCACACTGATACAAGGGGGGACGCGAGACAAAACTTGAAATTGTCTCAACAAAGAGTTGAAGCCGCAAAAGACTACTTGATTTCAAATGGCGTGAGTAAACACAAAGTAAAAACAAAGGCGTTTGGAGGCACGATGCCACTGTCGCACGAAGACAATGAGGCGGCTCACAAAATGAACCGAAGAGTGGTGGTAAGAATCTTACAAAATTAGCGCACGGCTACAGGAGAGCCCTTGCTCATTACTAAGTACCGATACTGGCGAAGTACCTTACTTTTAGCGTCAGTCGATAAATTGCTTTCCAATACTGACTTCACCAACACAACTGTCAGTTCATCTACCCTGGGGGATTCATAAATTTTCCGTGATTGCTCCAGAAAAGAGGCACATGCTAATAAGTCCCCGCGGTTATAAGCTTTGATAGCTTGATTAAAATAAAGCAATCCGGGTACTTGATATGGGCCTACTTCGTTATACAAATCGAAAGTATAATAATAGTATAGTTTATCGTTGCCGGAATTGGTCATTCTGTTTTGGCGGTATAAGTCGATTTTGTTATTAATCTCCATGGGGTCCTCAACAAATCCAAACAGTCTATCAGTTGTTTCAAGCATCACCTGACCGCTTTCTGTGTCTACTAAAATGAAAATGTGATAATTTGTTTCAATGATCTTATAGTCGAAATGCATTTCACTAAGGATAACGGAGAATAGAGCGGTTGCCGTAAGACAATCATACTTCCCGTTTTTAAAAATCTCACCGAAATCAGAATATTGTGAGTAGCTCTTTAAGAATTTTTGATGCGTTGCTTTAAAAGTTGATTTGAGAAATTTATTTTCTGACACCCTCCTTTGACTATGAAGTGTTTTAATAAAATCATTTAGTTTGTTAGACTCTCTGGTGGTTGGTTTTACAATTGAGGTTGATACAAGGTCTTCAAAAAATGGCATTACCTGTCCCATTGCCAGAGACGGTAGTATGAATAGAAAAAGGGCAACGATTAGCCTCAAGTGATGTATATATTAACGTTAAGGTCATAAAGTTAATAAAAAAGTAACATTTGGCCCAAAATGGTAACATTGCAGTAACACTGGATGATTATTGCAAATTTAAATACCTTTAATGATAATGGAGATTCTGCGGGGATAAATACTAAAAAGAGAAGAATTTAGTCTAATAAGGGCACTTTGCAGTTTCTGCTTCCGTTTCTAATTAGTGATTAAAAACGAAGTTAGATTGTCTTAATTTTACTGGCTCAAACATTCTAAGAATATGAAAATCGTGAAGAAAGTTTTAATTGGGGTTGGAATCTTTATAGTGTTGCTAGTGGCAGCAGCTGTTGTTATTCCAATTGTTTTTAAGGACGACATAAAAGCAGCAATTGATAAGGAAATAGCTAAGTCTGTAAATGCTGATGTGATTTTCGATGTCAACAATTTTAGCCTAACCCTGTTTCGGAATTTTCCAAACATGACAGTAGAAGTAAAAGAACTCGGAGTATTTAACCGAGCGCCATTTGAAGGAGTACCTCTTTTTGTGATAGAAGAATTGGATGTAGAAGTAAATTTAATGGAGCTGATCTTTGGCGATCAGCTTCGCATAAAGGGAATTACACTTTTGAGGCCTCAAATCAATATTAATGTTTTGGCCGATGGGCGAGCCAATTATGATATCACCTATCCATCTACCGACACAGTTACGGTTACAGAGGAGCCAAGTAATTTTTCGTTCGGCATTGATCACTGGGAAATTGTTGATGGCAACGTTGTATATGACGATAAGTCACTTCCCTATTTTCTTGGAATCAAGCACATGAACCATACCGGACGCGGGGATTTTACCCAGGATATTTTTGATTTGAAAACGCGCACCATTGTGGACACACTGACCACCTCTTATGGCGATATGGAATTGCTTACGGACAAGCGAGTAGAAATTGATATGGTGATTTCTATAAGCGAGGACTATTCAATGTTTACGTTCAAGGAAAATTCCACTATGGTGAATGATTTCGCCATGAGTTTCGATGGATGGTTTAAGATGAACGAGCAAGACTATGGTATGGACATAAGCTTCAAGAGCCCTGCAAACACGTTCAAGAGTTTGCTGTCACTGGTGCCTGGTATGTATACCAAGGACTTTGGTGGCATTGAGACCAAAGGAGATTTATCGTTTAATGGATTTGCCAAAGGAACGTATAGCGATACCCAAATGCCCGCCTTTAATGTTGCTCTCGTTGTAAATGATGCCATGTTTAAATATCCCGACCTGCCAACTGCTGTAAATAATATAAATATGGATTTGTTGATAGACAATAAGGATGGGGTGATCGACAATACTGTGGTTGATCTTAAAAAGCTTCATTTGGATTTTGGATCAAACCCGGTTGACGCAAAACTCCTGATCCAAAATTTGAAAGACTACAGGATGGAAGGGAACTTAAAGGCGAAACTCAATCTTGCTGAGCTTAATAAAATGTTCCCCATGGAAGGGCTTGAAATGAAAGGAGCTTTTTCAGTAGAAGCCTCTGCTAAAGGTGTATATGATAGTATTAACAAGATTATTCCGGCAATCAATGCATCAATGAGTCTGACAGATGGTTATGTTAAGTCTGCTGAATTTCCGCTGCCGTTGGAAAATTTAAAGTTTCAATCGACTATTAAAAACGCATCTGGAAAAATGGCGGAGACTTTTATTGCTGTGAAAGATTTTTCTATGTTGATGGATGGAGAAACGTTTACATCCAATTTAACGGTAGAAAACCTGGATGACTACACCTGGGAGATTAATGCAAATGGTGGCGTTGACATTGAAAAAATGACAAAAATATTTCCACTTGACGGAATGTCTTTAGCTGGAAAAGTGAAGGGAGATTTTCATACAAAGGGAAAAATGTCGGATGTGACGGCTGAACGATACGATCGGTTGCCAACCAGCGGCTCCGTTTCTTTAAGAGATTTTAAACTTACTATGAGGGACCTGCCATACGATGTGACCATTAGCAATTCGGATGCTGTATTTGATCCCAAAAAAATCGAATTAAAAAATACTAGCGGAACAATTGGTAAAAGCGACTTCAGCGTAAGCGGAGCAATCAACAATTACATTGGTTATGCGTTTGGAAAAAATGAAACCATCAAAGGCTATGTAGACTTTAATTCTATTTTGCTGGACTTAAATGAATTCATGACTGAGACGGAAGCGCCGGCCACACCAACAGATACGGCTTCATACGGAGTGATTCCAATTCCGGATAATATCGATTTCATTTTGCACTCATCTGTAAAAACTGTTAAGATGATGGATTATACCATGACGGATCTTAGTGGCGATATTATTGCGAGAGATGGAATTGCCAACTTGAGCAATGTGAAGTTCAACATGCTTGGGGGTGCATTTGTGGTGGGAGGAGTATATAATCCAAAAGATATGAATCACCCCACCTATGATTTTGCATTGAAAATAGAAGGCATGTCCATTCAACAGGCAGCATCATCGTTCTCTATCGTTAAAAGTTATATACCTATTGCTGGTCTGGTAAAAGGTAATTTTTCTACTGATTTTAAGGTACGTGGAGAGCTAGGTCAAGACCTTATGCCAAAAATGACAACAGTAAATGGAGGAGGTCTTGTGAAAATTGCTCAAGCTGCCCTCACACAATCTAAACTGGTTTCAGGCGTAACGTCACTAACCAAACTAAATGACACCGATCAGGTTTCGCTGAAGGATGTACTTATGAGTGCTTCCATCAGCGATGGCAGATTAAGTGTAAAACCGTTTGATGTGAAATTCGGGAGTTACTTAACAACTATTTCAGGTAGCACGGGTGTAGATGGTACAATCGATTATTCTTTGAAGATGATGGTGCCTGTTGGTCAGCTCGGAGAACAATTCAACAGTTTTGTCAATCAATACGCTGGAACCAAGAACTCGACAACAGAAATCCCGCTTACAATTGGTGTTGGTGGAACCTATAATAATCCTAAAACTACACTCATCGCCTCGGAGCAAAAGCAGCAGGCAAAAGAGGCGATAACAGAGGCGATAACGCAGAAGGCTGAAGAAAAAGGTAAAGAGGCAATTCAGCAAGCCGTGGAGGGAACTAATCCAAAAGACATCCTCAATAATATTCTAAAGCCGAAAAAAGACAGCACTCAAATCCAAGCACCTCAAGACACTACAAAGACCAGCGTACAACAGGATGCACAGAAGCTTCTACAAAACAAACTTGACGGTTTATTGAAGAAGAAGAAAAACAATTAGAGAGCATTACTTTATTTTGCCTAACTCAATTCCCGTAAAATATCCTTCCCGGATAAGTTGCATGAGTTGGTCTTTGGTGGGAGCAATCTGATAAAAAGTATCTGATTCTTTTTTTATCTCTGTAACCTTAAATTTCTTGGACATTTTTCGAAGAATTTCTTTTCGCTTGGCATCATCTGCAATATCAATTGATAGAAACTCAAGTGTTCCATTTGCTTTTTGATGAACGAGCCGCAAAATCCACTGGTTGTCAGAGCGGAAATTAACGAAGTAATAGTCCTGGTAAAATTTGATAACAAGTGAATCGCTAAGGGTGCCGCGGCCCAACCAATCTTTGTCATCTTTGTCTTTAAAGTGATAGCCCCAAGATTCAATAATGAGGGTGTCGCTATCCTCTTTATTATTTTCATCCCTGCCAAGGTACCAGCCTTGTAGTTTTTCTGGGATCGTCTTTAATGCAACAACACCTGCTGGTTGCGGTTCTTTAAAAGAAACCTCTTTGCAGGAGGTGAAAAAAAGTCCAAGAAGGAGAAATAGGGCAGTATACTTTTCTATTTTCATTCAGAGAACAAGTTAAAGATCATAACGGATATTTTCATCTTTAGGTGTTATTGAGATGGAATAATACTCTCCATTTGAGTTAAAAATCGTGGTTCTGTGTTTCAGATTCGCTCCACCTTGTCCTATCATAAAGAAGCGGTTCTTTTATACTTTTTATTGTCAAAATGAGTAATTTTAAGTAGCCGAATAAACATCCTTGGTATTATGAAAATCCATTACGCATTCTTGCTGGGAGCCACACTCACCTTTAGTGTTGCCCAGACAAAAGCACAAGTATTGAACAAACTAAAAAATAAAGGTGATCAGAAGGCTGGTGAAGCAATTGATAAACTTTTTAGCGGGAAGGACAAAAAAAAGACAGAACAAGGAAGTACAACTCAAGGTAATACGAACGGTAATACGAACGGTAATGCTGGTGGCGGAAATACCTCTGGAGGTTCAGGGAACCCATCGAACAATGGTGGTGGTGGACTAATTTCTACTCCTCCAGATGTAAAACAAAATTTAACAGATGCAGAAACTTCGTATAAGGCTGCCAGCTATGGTGAGGCAAGGTATGCTTTACAACAAGCCATGCTTGGAGTAGAACTGGAAATTGGAAACCAAATATTAAAATCACTCCCGGAAACGATCACTGGATTAACTAAAATTGAAAAAGAGGACCAGGTAACCAGCACAGGTTCTGGCTGGGCAGGGTTAACCATCCAGCGAAAGTACAATGACAATAAAGAAAAGCAGTTAACGGTAACGATTGCTAACAACGCAATGTGGATGTCAGCGTTGAATATGTATTTTTCTTCTGGGGGGTATGCTCAGACCACAGGTGGCGAGCAAAACTGGAAGCAAACTAAAGTGAAAGGTAATCGTGCAATTATCGAGTACGATGAAGGAAGCGGATACAAACTAAGTGTACCCATTGGGCAATCATCTCTCATAGTGTACGAGGGGGTCAACTTCGCCACTGAACCCGACATGATGAAAGCAGCTGAAGCGTTAGATATAGATGGTATTAAGAAGATGTTAGGTGAACAATAATCATTTGGAAAGAATTGATCATGAAAAAAATTGTAATGTTTGCCCTTGTCGTTGTTTCCACAGTTGGATACAGCCAGGATTTTAATAAGAATATGGCTTCGGCCAGAACGGCCTACGGTGAAGGTAAATTAGAAGACGCCCGTTTTGCCATGGAACAAATGCTTAGAGATTTGGACATCGCCATTGGCAATGAGATTATGAAAATGTTGCCCGTAAAACTAGGTGCATTGAACTACAATTTAAAAGAGGACAACGTAACAGGCGGAAGTGGTTCCATCACCGGATTGTTTGTTCACCGCACATATGGCTTGAGCCCTAAGTCTGGGAATATTGAAATTATGAACAACTCACCAATGATTGCATCGCTGAGCTTAATGCTCTCAAACCCAATCATGGGCGGAATGATGACCGATGAAAACCAAAAACAGATTAAAGTACAAGGATATAAATCACTGCTTAGAAAAAATGTGAATTCAGAAACAGGCACAACCAGTTATGAACTCCAGGTGCCTATGAACAATACGTTGGTAACAGTGAGGATGGACGATACCAATGAAGGAGAGATAACAACGATAGCCAATTCTATTCCACTAAGCAAAATAGCGCAGTTGGCTCAATAAAATTCCGAATATCAGACCTTAGAGGTTAAAATCAGTCAACGATCGCGTCTTAGGGCATTGCAATGAAAGTAGCTTGAGTAATGACTAATTTCTAATCTTTATTTTTTCCTACACGGTCATTTAGAACAACCCTAATGATTATTTTAGCAACCTTAATTTTAGGATTTATTGTTGGTGTTTTAATTCTTGGGTTCATCCTTTCTGGCCCAAAATACACCGGATCAGTTACAGATCACTTTGACGGTAAAAAATTCATTAATCCAACAGGAATAAAAGCCAAAGATCTTGGTGATGTATTGAAGTGGATGCTTAAACGCAAGCATGGTCCGTGGAAAGAGAAAAAAGAAATTCCCTTTGGTGATAAGCCAATATCAACATCTGATAAACTAAGGATCACCTACGTTAACCATTCAACGTTTCTTATCCAGATTAAAGGAATGAATATTCTCACTGATCCTGTGTGGAGCGAGCGGACCAGCCCTTTTACATTCGCAGGACCAAAGCGAATGCGTCCGCCAGGAATTAGGTTTGAAGACCTTCCTAAAATTGATGTGGTGCTTCTAAGTCATAATCACTATGACCATCTTGATCTCCCGGTTATGAAGAAAATATTTGACATTCATAATCCAAAGATTGTTACACCTCTTGGCTTGAAAACTTTTCTAGAGCAGAATAATATTTCAGGACATGGCGATTTGGACTGGTGGGATGAGGTTATCCTGAATGATTCTTTAAAAGTCCAGGCAATGCCAGCTCAACATTTTTCTGGACGCGGCATGTATGATCGCGATGCCACCCTTTGGTGCGGATATCTAATCAAAAGTAGCGAAGGCAACATCTATTTTGCAGGAGACACAGGATACAATGAAAAAACATTTAAGGAAATTGGAGAACGGTGTACGCCAATAGCTGTTGCACTTGTACCTATTGGTGCGTATAAGCCACAGTGGTTTATGTCGCCCATTCATTGCTCTCCGGAGGAAGCAGTGAAAATTCATCAGGAAGTAAAGGCCAAAATAAGTATTGCTGATCATTATGGTACGTTTCCTTTAGCAGATGATGGTGATGAAGACCCCAAAGAAGAATTGGTAAAAGCGCTTGAGAAATTTAATGTTTCGAAAGAACAATTTTTGTTATTGAAGGAGGGGCAGCCCATGATGTTTTAAAGACTAATTTTGGGGATCGCTTCGTCCATCCCACATCCTTCGCTGGTACTCGCTATGATCTCAAATTTTTAACGGGACCAACTGAACGATGCTAACATGAAAAAGATATTCCTGGTTGTGTTATTACTTCAAGCCATCAGACTAAATGCACAGCATCCGTTCAATGTGATTCGAGAGGAGATGAAGATACCAATGAGGGATGGCGTGAAGTTGGGGGCTATCGTGTATATGCCTGAGCAAGAAGGAAAATTTCCTGCACTTATTTATAGAACACCTTATGGAGCTACCGATTATGATTCATATGCAGAATTTCCGTTAAAGGCTGCAAAGCAAGGCTACATGGTTTTTCTGGTTGACGTGCGCGGCCGTTATATGAGCGAAGGTGAGTTCGAAGCTTATCGAAGTGAAAAAAAAGATGGCTATGATTTAATAGAATGGGTTGGCACAAGCACACATTGTAATGGCAAGGTGGCAACCTATGGTGGATCCTACCCGGGTATAGTGCAGTGGTTAGCGCTTTCACAATCGCCTCCGCACTTGGTGGCAGCGGCACCAGAGATGACACCGATTGGCAGCCATCATTTTATGTTCTACGGTGGGGCATTTTCACATCCATGGCTCGATTGGTTTATCCCCTATATCCTTGCGGATAAAAGAAAGCGGGCGAGTGATCCCTCGGGAACATGGAATGCAGATGTTGCAGATGCTGAATGGGCTGCTAGTGATCGGAGAAAATGGTATGGCTATCGACCGCTTCAAGACATACCTATGTTGAAAAGATATGCGCCTGAGTTTTATGAATGGTTGAAGCATCCCGATGAAAGCGAATGGTGGGACTTTCTAAATGTTGAACATGATTTTGCAAAAATGAAAGCTCCAGTTTTTCTAGAAAGCGGTTGGTATGATGCCGCCTATGGACCGGATGGAGCCACACGGGGATTCAACAAAATGAGAACTGAGGGGGGAAGCCAGGATGCAAAGAAAAACACAACGCTGATATTAGGTCCATGGAATCATACTTCGCTTAATACACGGAAGACAAAGTTTGGAGAGATCCAATTTGGTGAGTCTGCTGGAATGGATTACGATGCTGAACTACTGCGCTGGTTCGATAAGATTTTAAAAGGCGATATAAACAAAAGCACACTTCCGGCTGTAAGCATTTTTGTAATGGGAGCAAATAAGTGGAGGGCGGAGAATGAATGGCCGCTATCGAGAGCAGTGCCAACTTCATTTTATTTGCATAGTTCGGGTAAGGTAACTGTAGATAAAACAGATGGGATGTTAAATCAAATCTTGCCAACGGAGGAGAAAAAGGATAGCTATGTTTTTGATCCAGCCAATCCGATGTGGGATGTATCGTACGAAAAATCGTATCCTTATGATCAGCGGGATATTGAGAATAGAAAGGATGTGTTGGTTTATACCAGCGCGCCTCTTGATCAGGAAATAGAAGTAACAGGTGAAATTGCAGCGGAACTATTTGTTAGCTCATCAGCAAAAGACACCGACTTCTCGATTACCCTTTGTGATGTATATCCGGATGGTAAATCGATAAACCTTTCGGGATTAGATGCTGGCTATTTGCGGATGCGCTATCGCAATGGTTATGAAAAGCAGGAGTTAATGAATCCGGGCGAGGTGTATAAAATTAGAATAGGCAAACTCTATACCTCAAATCTTTTTAAGAAGGAACATCGTATACGACTTTATGTTACCAGTAGCAAAGCCCCCCACTATGATCCTAATCCCAACACGGGAACAGAAATTGCGACAGAAAGAAACCTGGTTCCGGCCACCAATACCATATATCATGAAAAGAAATTTACATCCAAACTTATTTTGCCTGTTATACCCAAAACAAAGGAATAAAAGCAACCAGAGGGTTACGGAGAAGAGAAGAGTAATACTTTAAGAAATTCTTTTCCGCACCAGAATCTTATATATTTGCCATAGCAATGCGAAGACTTTTTATACAAAATTTTCTTTTTCTTCTAGTGGGGATTGGAGCCATGTCAGGTTTTGATGCTTATGGAAATGAAATAGATATTGACCCAAAATATCGATCAGTTTTATTGCCAATAGCGCCTTGTCAATCACCGTTAGGCGATTTGGAAGATTCTCAAGAGGCATCAGCGGCTGAGAGTGATAAAGAAATTGAGGATGACGATGATTCATCGGCTAGTCAACAACTGAATAATCTTCAGTTTGCATCGAAAGTTAATCTCCTATTTGTATTTCAATCAGCTCTTTTCCAGGTGCATCATCGCGAAATTGTTTCGCCCCCACCAAAATTTTAATTCTTAGCGGAGTCTCCTTTATTAATTATTGATATTTCATTCACTCGGAGCACTTCCTGCGTTGCGTCTTGCGATTCGTTGTTTATCGAGAACGCATAAAATCATCCAAGTTTTTTTTAGGGACTATAAAATATGACATCAATCTACACCTGATAGGTCGTGATGTCTGCTAATATAAAATATGAAAAAGAAAGAATTCATTTCTGATGTTCTGGCGGGTCTCAC
>JAENVX010000094.1 GCA_016650355.1 Bacteroidia bacterium
ACTTCTGCTTGTCTTGCTCCATTGGTAAGCCCGGCAATGGTATTAGCAGTTGCTAAACCCAGATCGTTATGACAATGCACCGATATCACTGCCTTGTTGATGTTTTTTACATTATCAAATAAATATTGAATACGCTTTCCATATAAGTGCGGCAGGCAATACCCGGTTGTATCCGGTATGTTCACAACATCGGCACCAGCAGTAATTACTGCCTCAGTAAGCTGAGCCAGAAATCCCAGATCAGCGCGGCCGGCATCTTCTGCAAAGAACTCGACTTCATAGCCTTTTGCCTTGGCATATTTCACAGCCCAAACACCTTGTTCCAGTACTTGCTCTCGCGAACTACGAAATTTGTGTTTTATATGAACATCGGATGAACCAATTCCGGTGTGTATCCTTCCGTTCTTAGCGTGATGTAATGCTTCGGCAGCAACATCGATATCATCTTTTTTAGAACGCGTAAGCGCGCAGACCGTAGTTTCTTTTACAGCTTTTGAAATTTCTACAACCGACAGAAAATCTCCAGGGCTGGAAATAGGAAATCCAGCTTCAATAACGTCAACACCTAAAGCTTCCAGTTCTTTTGCAATGATTACTTTCTCTTCTGTCTTTAATTGACAACCCGGCACTTGCTCTCCATCGCGAAGTGTGGTGTCGAAGATTTGAATTTTGTTGCTCATGAGTTTGGTCTTTTGGTCTATATATAGTTTTGATCATTAACTAACAGCCACATGGGCTTGTGACAATTGCTTCAGAATATAACTTCCCATTGCTTGCGTGTTCAATATTTTTTCTTTTGAGGTTTTTGCATCAGCAATATCAGTGGTTCGATAACCGGCTTTTAGTGTTTGTTCAATAGCTTTGATGATAGCTTCTGATTCCTCTTTTAGTCCAAAAGAAATATCAAGGAGTAATGCAGCTGATAAGATTGATGCCAATGGATTTGCGATTCCTTTTCCTGTAATGTCGTGGGCACTGCCGTGGATGGGTTCATACAAGCCAACTTTATCGCCAACAGATGCTGATGCCAGCATACCCATTGAACCAGCAATTTGCGATGCCTCATCGGTAAGAATATCACCAAATAAATTTCCCGTAAGGACAACATCAAAGCTTCTTGGATTTTGAATCAGCTTCATAGCAGCTGAATCTACAAACTGATGCTCAAGCTGTACATCGGGATATTGCTTTCCAATCTCCTGAACAGTCTCTCGCCAAAGTCTTGAACTTTCCAAAACATTGGCTTTGTCAACGGATGTAACTTTTTTCTTGCGGGTGCGTGCAGCCTGAAAGGCCTTGTGTGCAATGCGTTCGACTTCATACCGCTGATAGATCATCACATCATAGGCGGTGTTACCATCATCCTTTCTTCCTTTTTCGCCAAAGTAAACATCACCGGTAAGTTCGCGAAAGAATAATATATCGGAGCCCTTTAATACTTCAGGCTTGATGCTGGAGGCTTCTAATAGTTCATCAAAAAGTTTTATAGGCCTGAGGTTGGCATACAAACCAAGTTCTTTCCGCATCTTCAACAGACCTTGTTCGGGTCTTACTTTCAAGGTAGGATCGTTATCGTATTTTGGATGACCAACGGCACCAAATAAAATTGCATCACAATTCTTTAATTTGATCAGGGTTTCATCGGGCAAAGGATTACCTGTAGCCTCAATAGCATCATGGCCGATAACGGCTTCATCAAATTCAAATTCGTGTCCAAAGCTGGATGCGATTTTCTCCAGAACTTTTTTGCCTTCTGTCGTTACTTCTTTACCGATTCCGTCTCCGGGAAGGATTATAATTTTCTTTTTCACGTACGTACTATTTCTAAATATTATCTTTTTATAAAGAGTCTTGCAGGTTGCCAGTCACCGGTTACCAGTAACTGGCAACTTGTAACTAGTTAGTGTGCTAAATCAAATTCTCTTATTTCTTTGTTTAAACTCAGTAAGTAATCAATGTCGTCATACCCGTTTATTAAACAGGTTTTTTTGTATTGATTGATTTCAAATTTTTCTTTCACGGAACCGATTTGCAGAATTTGATTTTCAAGGTCTACTATAATTTCGCTGGAAGGTTTCTCTTCAATGGCATTTAATAGTTGTTTGAGAAATTTATCGGAGACTACAATTGGCAAGAGTCCGTTGTTCAATGCGTTGTTCTTAAAAATATCCGCAAAGAAGCTTGATACCACTACCTTAAAACCAAAATCATAAATAGACCAAGCTGCATGCTCGCGGCTACTTCCGCAACCGAAATTTTTCCCTGCTACTAATATCTTTCCAGAATATTTTGAATTGTTTAGTACAAATTCTTTGATTGGATTATTCTGACTATCATAGCGCCAATCGCGGAATAAGTTGTCACCAAAGCCTTCTCGTGTGGTGGCCTTTAAAAATCGAGCTGGAATAATCTGATCCGTATCAATATTCTCAACGGGTAGCGGAACTGCTGTTGATTTTAATGTTGTGAATTTATCTTTGCCCATTTTTTCGTTGTTGGTTGCTCGATATTGGTTGCTGTTGATGAATGCACAACCAGAAACGATTAACAATTGTTAGACTAGTTCTCTTGCATCTGTAATTTTACCTGTGATAGCAGCTGCGGCCGCACTTAATGGACTAGCCAAAAAAGTCCGTGACTTGGGTCCTTGTCTCCCTTCGAAATTTCTGTTGGAAGTACTGATACAATATTTTCCGGCTGGTACTTTGTCTTCGTTCATTCCCAGGCATGCAGAGCAACCCGGACTTCTCAATTCAAATCCCGCTTGTTCAAAAATCTTATCAAGACCTTCTTTGCGCGCTTGCTCTTCAACTTGCTTTGAGCCGGGAACAACCCATACTTCAACATGGCTGGCTTTTGTTTTTCCTTTCACCATGGAGGCCACCATACGCAAATCTTCTATGCGGGCGTTGGTGCAACTGCCTATGAATACATAATCGATTGATTTACCAAGCAATGATGCTCCGGGTTCTAAACCCATATACTCCAAAGATTTTGACAACGAAGTTTGGTCGCTGATTTCTTTTAATTCATTCAGGGTTGGGATCCTATCGGTTACTCTCATACCCATGCCAGGATTAGTTCCATAGGTGATCATCGGAGCTATGTCTGCCGCGTCAAATTCTAAAACAGAATCATATGTCGCACCTTCATCAGTGGCAAGTTGCTTCCATTCATCAACAGCTTGATCAAACTTTTCACCTTGCGGAGCGAACTTTCTGCCTTTGATATAATTAAATGTGGTTTCATCAGGAGCAATCAATCCTCCTCGGGCACCCATTTCAATACTCATGTTGCAGACGGTCATGCGAGCCTCCATCGAAAGATTGCGGATAGCATCTCCAGCATATTCAACAAAAAAGCCAGTGGCACCACTGGCTGAAATTTTGGATATGATATATAATATAATATCCTTGCTGACTACGCCTTTGCCCACCTTACCGTTGATCTCAATTTTCATGGTTTTGGCTTTGTATTGTAAAATACATTGAGTCGCCAACACTTGTTCCACTTCACTAGTACCTATTCCAAAAGAAATATTTCCGAATGCTCCGTGCGTTGAGGTGTGACTGTCACCACAAACGATAGTCATTCCGGGTAATGTTAAACCTAACTCCGGTCCAATGATGTGAACGATGCCTTGAAACGGATGACCAAGATCATACAAGTCGATGCCAAACTCAGCGCAATTTTTTCGTAAAGTTTCCACCTGATGTCTTGATAATGCTTCTTTAATTGGAAGATGCTGATCTTTCGTAGGAACGTTGTGATCAGCGGTTGCAGTAGTTCTTGCTGTATTGAAAACTTTTATGCCTCTTTTCTTCAACCCGTCAAAGGCCTGAGGACTTGTCACTTCATGAATAAAATGGCGATCAATGAATAGTGCGTCTGGATAGCCTTTGGCATTTTTTACAACATGCTTATCCCAAATCTTTTCAAAAATAGTTTTTGGTTTTTCTATGCTCACAACAATCGTTAGTTTGGTCTATCCGTGTTAAAATAGAACCGCCCTGACGTGTTTATACATGACAGGGCGGTAGATATTTCTTCGTTACGAAGATGAAGAAAAGTTGTGAGTTAGTTCACTTAAATCCTCAAAAAATTATTCAGTACTGACAAGTGTTTGGTAGTGGTTAACAAAATAAAAATTGGTAACTATTGATTGCAGCTTAAATATTCCACCAAGGCAATGGCAGCTTAAGTTCATTTACAGATTCAACAACGAGATCCGGTTTGAATGCATAGCGTGCAAGATTTTCGCGCTTCGTTACGCCACTCAATACCAAGACTGTTTTATAGCCCATCTGCACACCTCCGCGAATATCTGTATCCATGGTGTCGCCAATGATCGTAGTCTCGGCCGTTTCAAGTCCCAAAGCTTTGCGCGCAGAGCGCATCATTACTGGACTTGGTTTACCAACAACAAAGGCTTTAATACCAGTAGCCTCTTCAATCATAGCACTAGTTGCTGCAATGCCAAGGTTGTCCCAACCTTTTTTCTTAGGTGATGGGTCGCGATTAGTTATAACAAATTTTGCACCTGCAAGAATCATGTCCACTGCCCGTTGCACCATTTCCAAAGTAAAGTTTCTTCCCTCGCCAAGTACAACAAAGTCAGGATCAGTGTTGACCAACGAAATTCCATTTTCGTGCAAACTTGAAAGCAACCCTCCCTCGCCTAGAACATATGCTGTTCCTTCGGGAATTTGGCTTGCTAAAAATTTTCCGGTAGCCAATGCACTGGTATATACATGCTGTTCCTTTACTTTGATTCCAAGCTTGGCTAACTTTCTTACGGAATCAACTCTTGTGCGCTGACTGTTATTTGTCATGAACATGAAGGGAATATCTTCTTTCAGCAATTTTGTGATGAATGCCTCTGCCCCCGGAATCAGCGTATCTCCTCCGTAGATAACACCATCCATATCAATAAGTAAACCTTGTGCCATTGTTAATTTCGTTAAATCCTATTTCGATTATAAAGCTATTGCATCAGCATCAATACACAGCATAGATATTGAAAAAGATACGCAATCGAATGCGGATAATTTTAAGCCGCTCTTAATTTGATTGAGCTTCATAATAAATAATTATGATCTCAAGAAATACAAAACGGGAGAAAGTAATAAGAAAAATTCGATGATGAACAATTATACCAAATACTCGAAAAGATTTTCGTTTTGATTCACGAGCGTATAGTTGAGTTTGCGGTTGTTCATTCTTTCGATTAGAGATTCAAAATCTTCTTTTGATTTTACTTCTATACCGATGAGCGCGGGACCAGTCTCTTTGTTATGTTTTTGAATGAACTCGAACCGAACGATGTCATCATTAGGCCCAAGAATATCATTGACGAATTCTTTCAAAGCCCCTGGTCGTTGTGCGAATCGAACTATAAAATAGTGCTTCAAGCCCTCGAATAGTAGAGAGCGTTCTTTTATTTCTTGCATCCGATCAATGTCATTGTTACCACCGCTCAGGATACAAACAACTTTTTTACCTTTCAATTGATCGGCATATTGATCCAACGCGGCAATAGAAAGTGCTCCTGCCGGTTCGGCCACAATTGCATCTTCGTTATACAGCTGAAGTATGGTAGAACTCACTTTTCCTTCGGGTACTAAAAGCATATCTGCCAGCACTTCTTTGCAAATAGGAAAGGTTTGATCACCAACTTTCTTTACAGAAGCTCCATCAACAAATCGTTGAATGGAGTCCAATATTACTGGCTTACCAGCCTGAAGAGCCTTTTTCATGGAAGGAGCTCCTTGAGGTTCTACCCCAATAATTTTTGTTTGAGGTGAATATGTTTGAAAGTAACTTCCTAACCCAGCACAAAGCCCGCCACCACCAATGGGGACAAAAACATAATCGATGTTTGATTGCTCTTCCAGAATTTCTTTCCCCACCGTTCCCTGGCCTTCCATTACCTTGATGTGATCGAAGGGAGGAATGAACAATCTATTATTTTGTTGAGTAAATTCCAATGCATGAGTCTGGCAGTCATCAAACGTATCGCCAATCAAGACGATTTCAATATTATCGCCTCCAAACATCTTTACCTGATTGATCTTTTGCTTGGGCGTGATAGCAGGCATATAGATCACACCTTTAATGTTAAGTAGCTTACATGAAAAGGCAACCCCTTGAGCGTGATTGCCCGCACTTGCACACACTACCCCACGCTCTCTTTGTTCTGTACTCAGACTTTGAATGAGATTGTATGCCCCGCGAATTTTATATGAGCGCACGACCTGTAAGTCTTCGCGCTTTAAGTAAACCTCACAGCTGAATTTTTCCGAAAGGTTGCGATGAAACTGTAGCGGTGTCTTTAACACAACGGGTTTCAACACTTCGTACGCTGCGTTGATGTCTAGGTTGAATGCTTTCGTGGATGTCATGATTTTGCGACTTGCTTTATTTTTTAACAGCAACGATTATTCCTGTTGCCCAGACTTGCTTAGTTAATGATAGATCCTCACGATTTTCTAACTGACCAATAAGATTGATGGCTTTTTCGTGATGGCCATCAGGCCAATTTGGTTGGGGTAGCATGTCGTCAACAATGTATAGCCCACCTTTAGTTAACATAGATAATACTTCATTCAACAGAAGATATTTTCCGTGCCAGGTGTCTGCGAAAATGTAGTCATACTTTTGATTCTTGTGACTCTCAACCCATTCACCTCCATCAGCGCATGTAAGTTGTAAACGCTTATCCATCTCAAGGAAAGATTGTGCGATTTCAAGAAACTTTGGATCATTATCTATGGACGTTAAAGTAGAAGCTTCATCCATCCCATCCAAAATCCACGCAGTAGATAAGCCCGTACCTGTGCCTAACTCCAGAAATTTGCCATTAGGTTTTGAGCTTGCAAGAGTTCTGAGTAACGAGCATGTCAGGACATCAGATGCCATAGTAAAGCCCGACAGCCTGGTAGCCTCGTTGATGTTATCGTAGGCTTTTGGGAATTTCTGATGTATCGTTTCCGTCATATATTTTGTAGACATAAGAGACAGATAGTAAGACGGTAGACAATAGGTGTCCGCCATCTTACTTTCAAGTCTCACTACTTTACTTCTTACTGCTTACCTCTAGTTGATCATACTTGCTTCAACCTTATCTTTTTCAGGTCTTAGTGCGCGTACCGCTGCACCAGCCAGCCACAGTTCGCTTTCGCGTACTTCTTTAAGTTCTTCCGCAAGTTTCTCGCGATAGTCAGGTTTGCTACATGTGTCGATTGTACGTTTTGCTTCGGCACCACTTGCTACACTTTCATAAAGTTCTTTGAAGACGGGCAGTGTTGCTGCTTTGAATTTCTTCTTCCAATCTAAAGCGCCACGTTGCGCTGTGGTTGAGCAGTTGGCATACATCCAATCCATACCATTCTCGGCAACGAGTGGCATTAAACTCTGTGTAAGTTCTTCAACGGTTTCATTGAATGCCTCAGAAGGAGTATGTCCCTTTGAACGGAGCACTTCATATTGTGCTTCGAAGATTCCAGCAATTGCGCCCATAAGTGTACCGCGTTCGCCAGTCAAATCAGAAAAGACTTCTTTCTTGAAATCTGTTTGAAACAGGTAGCCCGAGCCAACGCCAATACCTAATGCAATTGCTTTTTGAGTCGCCTTTCCGGAAGCATCTTGAAATACTGCATAACTTGAATTGATACCTTTTCCTTGTAGGAACAATCTCCTTACAGAAGTGCCCGATCCTTTTGGTGCGGCTAGTACCACATCGACATCAGCAGGAGGTATAATGCCTGTTTGCTCTTTGAAGGTAATGCCAAAGCCGTGAGAGAAATATAAAGTCTTTCCTTTTGTTAGGAAAGGTTTGATCGTTGGCCAAAGTGCAATCTGGCCTGCATCTGAAAGCAGATATTCCAGAATCGTTCCGCGTTTAGCGGCCTCTTCAATTTCAAACAGCGTTTCCCCAGGCACCCAGCCATGTTCGACAGCTTTACCCCATGTTTTTGAACCTTTGCGTTGGCCAACGATTACGTTGAAACCATTATCGCGTAGATTTAATGCTTGCGCGGGACCCTGCACGCCATATCCAATAATTGCTATAGTTTCTTTTTTCAAAACTTCCAATGCTTTTTCCATCGGAAATTCTTCGCGGGTAACTACTTCTTCCATTGTTCCTCCAAAATTGATCTTTGCCATGATATTAGTTTTAGTCTTTAGTTATTTAATTATATAAAGTCTTGAGTCATATGTCTTGAGTAATTAGCTTGAAGACTAAATACTAGCGACTTGGGACTGTTTTAATCTACGTCTACAATTTTTTCACTTAGTTCAAAATAGAGGCTGCTGCCTTCATAGGCCTTTACGCTTTCCACTTCAATTAATTTTTCCAGCTGAACGGTAATTTTTTCAATCATATCATGCGTGGTGAAAAGCAACATGATCACGCCACCTTTACGAAAATCATTTTCATTTTCGTGGGCCATTAATTTCTTAATCCTTACTCTTCTCCGGTTTAAAATATTAATGATCCGGTTGAGAACTGAAAAATTATTGTCGGATGTTAGTTCTATTGTAAATTCCTGTTTCATAAGTTCTGAGTTTGGTATAGAGACCTGCGACACCAAATCTGTTTATCCTTTACTTTAGATTATTTACCTTTTGGTATTTCCAGTATTACCTCTCCAACTCCCGCACCTGCAGGCACCATTGGAAACACGTTATCTTCTTTTCCCACAACCACTTCTAGAAAAAATGGCGTCTTTGCCTCTAGCATCTCACGCAAACCTTCTTGCAAATCACCCCGGTCAACAACTTTGCGAGCAGGAATTGAATAAGCTTCAGCGAGTTTTATAAAATCGGGATTTATCATTTCTGTAAACGAATAACGTTTTTCATGAAACAGCTGCTGCCATTGCCGCACCATACCCAGAAAACTATTATTCAAAACAATTATTTTCACGGGAATTTTATACTGCATGATGGTTCCTAACTCTTGCACAGTCATCTGATAGCCCCCGTCACCAATAACAGCTACCACTTCTTGTTTTGGCAACGCTAATTTGGCGCCCATAGCAGCGGGCAAAGCAAAGCCCATTGTGCCGGCTCCACCAGAAGTGACATTTGTTCTGGGATTTTTAAATTGATAATACCTTGATGCAGTCATCTGGTGTTGTCCCACATCAGTTACCAATATTGCTTCACCTTTAGTTTGGTTAGAAAGGTGGTTGATTACTTCACCCATTTTGATTTCACCGGTTGAATTGAATTCGTGATGGATAACTTTATCATACTCCTCTTGATTAAGCTTGCGAAAGCTATCAATCCATTCTTTGTATTGACCGGGTTGAACTTGTTTTGTTAATTCCACTAGTACCTCCTTTGCATCAGCATTGACAGCAACATCTGCTTTGATAATTTTGTTGATCTCTGCTCTATCAATTTCAATGTGAATGACTTTGGCCTGCTTAGCATACTTAGTTACATTACCCGTCACCCGGTCATCAAAGCGCATACCAATAGCAATCAGCACATCACATTCATTGGTATTGATATTGGGGCCGTAATTTCCGTGCATCCCTAAAAAGCCAACATAATTAGGATGATCCGTTGGAAAGGCACTAAGGCCAAGCAATGTACTTGCTACGGGGATGCCTGTTTTTTCAGAAAAGGCGACTAATTCGTTTGATCCTCCGGACAGCAATACCCCTTGACCAGCCAGAATATATGGCCTTTTTGCATTATTAATTAATTCCGCTGCTGCTTTGACCTGAGAAAGTTCTAAAGTAGGCCTTGGTTTATAAGTACGAATGTCTTTGCACTTCTTGTATTCCTGAAAATCGAATAATTCGTTCTGGGCATTTTTAGTAATGTCAATCAAAACAGGACCTGGTCTTCCTGTCACAGCGATGTGAAAAGCTTTGGCAACAGCGTCTGCAATATCCTTTGCTTCCGTTACCTGAACATTCCATTTTGTAACGGGAATAGTAGTGTTGATTACATCGGTTTCCTGAAAGGCGTCCGTTCCCAATAAATGTGCGAATACCTGACCAGTGATACACACAAGAGGAGTGGAGTCAATCAGCGCATCGGCCAAACCTGTTACGAGATTTGTTGCTCCGGGACCTGAAGTGGCAAACACAATTCCTGGTCTGCCCGATACACGCGCAAAACCTTGTGCGGCATGAATGGCACCTTGCTCATGACGGACTAGTATGTGATTAAGTTGATCGGAAAAATGATAGAGTGCATCGTACACCGGCATGATCGCTCCACCCGGATATCCAAAAATGGTATCCACTTGTTCTTCTACTAAGCAACGCAACAAAGCTTCCGATCCGGAAATTTTTTGCTTGGTTGGCGCGGCAACTCTTTCTTTAGTCTTCGTCAGTAACGCATCCATCAGCAGCGGTTTTTACGAGTTTTGCATATTTAAATAGAACACCGTTTGTCACCCGAAGTGCCGGTGCCTTGTAATGCGACCTTCTGATCGCAATTGTTTTATCGTCAACTAACAAATTGATCTGATGTTTCTTCACATCGATTTCAATCCAATCGTTATCTTCTACTAATCCAATTAATCCTCCTTCAAAAGCTTCGGGCGTAATGTGACCAATAACAAATCCATGTGAACCACCTGAGAATCTTCCATCAGTAATCAGCGCAACAGTTTTGCCCAGGCCAGAACCCATAATCAAACTTGTTGGTTTCAACATTTCAGGCATACCTGGTGCTCCCTTGGGGCCAACATTTCGAATAACGACTACATCTCCTTCTTTGATTTTACCAGACGTTATTCCATCAACCAATTCAAACTCACCGTTGAATACACGAGCAGTGCCTTTGAATTTTTCACCTTCCTTACCTGTAATTTTGGCCACCGATCCTTTCTCTGCGAGATTACCATAGAGAATTTGTAAGTGACCTGTTTTTTTAATAGGTCTTTCAAATGGAACGATTACGTCCTGTTTTTCGAAGTCGAGGTCTTTCGCGCCAGCAATGTTCTCAGCCATTGTTTTTCCTGTTACAGTGATA
>JAENVX010000095.1 GCA_016650355.1 Bacteroidia bacterium
GCCTATATCATTGTTGTAACCAAAAAGCATATTAAGTGCCTAACAGTTAAAGAGCTGCAGGAGGGGAGAGAAATAACGCCTGATTCAAAAAATTATCTTGGCAATAGGAAGGAGTTTGACTTAGATGTAGTCGGGTGGCAGCAGTGTACCAATAATGGGAATTGGGAGTGTACCATAAATGGCAACATGAATGTACCATTTGGTTGTAAATAAAGTGGATAATTTTCAGGATTCAAAAATGGTTTTACGATTATTAAGCCTATAACTTTTTCCGGCCAGACTTATCACCTCACAGCGATACAAAAGCCGGTCAAGTAAAGCAGTGGCCAATACTTCATCATCGAGCAGTTTGGCCCACTCAGTTGGCATCTTGTTGGTTGTAATAATGAACGAAGTGTTTTCGTAAAGCTGATTGATAAAATTAAAGAAATTCACAGCCTGGAATTTTTCCACTGGAAAGAGCATAATATCATCAATGACAATGAGGTTTGCTTTTTCTAATCGTTTGTACTCGGCCAGATATGATTTGGTCACGTCTTTGAGTTTGAGCACCGTCATCAGTTCTTCCATGGTTCGGAAGTAGGCCCTGTAGCCTTTCTCCACAGCGTCAGCGCAAAGGCCTGCGGCTAAAAATGTTTTACCTGTTCCGGAAGGTCCCATGAGCATAATGTTGTAAATCTGATCGAGCCAGTTGAGTTCACGCAGTTGATTAAGTCGATTCTTGGGCAACCCGTTTTCAACGGTATGGTCATAGGCAGCCAGATGACTGTTGTGTGGGAGCCGAGCATTTTTGATGCGTCTTTTGAGTTCGTTATCCTGCCGATGGTCGGCTTCGGCTTTAAACAGGGTAAGGATAAATTCCATAAATCCGGATCCCTTAGCTTCCGCTGTTACTATGAGCTGTTCTATCTGGTTGGAGATACCGCTAATTTTATATTGCCGGCAGTACTGTTGGATTTGTTCGTTTTTGTTCATCGTTATTTTTTGGTTAAAGTGAATTTAGTGTCGTTCATTAGTGGTAAGCTTAACGCGCCAAACTACATGCAACACCTTGAAGAATCGGTTGTAGTTGGCTTGTATCATCCCGATAAAAGCGAAAAGCATCTCATCGCATCATGAACTTTATATCGCGTGCGTTTGCTTTTCCCTTTTACCGGGACGGCAATCTTTTAGCTGGTTGATTTTTTAATAATTGCCTCATAATCCTGGATAGAACTTTTCTCTGGGGCCATCAGAGTTGGACCCGGGCGTGTTCCGCTTAAAGGATTTAAAGGGATTGTTTTTTTCTGTTCGACTGAGCGAGGCTGTTGTTGAGCCAGGATAGCTTTAAAGTCAACCGCACTGGTAATGTGATTGTCCAGACAATAGCGAATGGTCTTATCGATAAGGGCTGGCTCTGTCGTTTCAAGAATCTCTCGAACCAGAAGAAGCTGATCCCGGACATAGCGGGGCTTGGCTGTGCGTATAGTGGCCAGCCATTCTTTTCCTGCTTGCGGATTGTTTAGCAAAATGCAGAGTTGATCGATCATTTCCTGGATAGCCGAAGTCTTATCCCGTTTATGATCTGTGTTGATGATTTTAAGACCTTTCCCAGAGGCAATTTTATGACGACATAATTCCTTGCCTTCTGCCTGGAAAATGGCTAGCTCTTCCTGTTGAGTCTGTACTGTTACCTGAGAGGATCTTCCCGTGTAGGTGCCCAAAGGAAGTGAGTACAGATTCCCTTTCCATGAGATGGTATTATCTTTTCGTACCGTGTAGACCAGCGGTTCATCGCGGACCGCTTGAGCTATATAAGGTTTTAAAAATGTTTGTTCAATGTTCCACTCACTAAAAGGATCTTTCTTAGTAAAACTGTGAGGCAATGCATTAGCGGTACGACCAAGCCATCCCATGGCATCATCGTTTAGCGTTTCGATGTTGTAATAGGTACGGTTGTAGAGAAAGTTTTGCTTGACATACTTGACCATATTTTCAACCTTTCCTTTGCTTTGGGGGTCGGCTTTGCGACAGAAGTAAAGTTTAAAGGATTGATTGCGGGTATAACTCCGGAACAATGCCGTCAGAATAATATCGCCTCTGTTCTCACTGACAATAAATACTTTATCCTGATCATAGACGATTTCATCAGGGACTCCGCCCATGTAAGCGAAAGCCAGTTCATGTGCCTGGATAGCAAGGGCAGTAGTAAAATAACGATCCGTAAACCAAACGTATTTAAAACGTGAGCGGGACAACACCAAGGTGAAGAAAAATATCTTCACACGACCACCACTGGAACTACGGAGCGTATATTCTCCAAAGTCTACCTGAGCCTGCTTCCCATAAGGAAGTTCTTCCACAACGGTCATTTGGCGCTGGACCGAGAGCTTAGGGATATTGTGCTTCACACGAATGAAGTGAACAAAATTAAATATCGTCTTGGGGTTAAGCTTAGGAAAATTCTCATGATATTCTTTCAGCCAGTCGTGCATCTGGGCTGAAGAAGTCTCCGGATAAACCTTGAGACGATCCCGAACAAAGTCCTCATAAGGGATAAGCTCCTTTTTACGTTCGGATCCTTTGATCAGGAAGGACTCATACTCCTTTTCACTCATGGAGAGATACTTGGTAATAGTGTCCCGGTGAAGCCCCAAAAGATTACTGATTTTCCGGACAGAATGATCCTCCCGGTGAAGGCGGTGAATTTCGTAATACATCAAAAATTTGGCTAAGTGTACATTCATTATCCAGGGGTTTATTGAACCCCTGAATGTCCATTTTATTGGTACACTCTTGTTGCCATTTTTGGTACATTTTTATTTGCCAATTGTGGTACACTGCTATTTCCCGATTACAGAATTTTCTCCGCGTGGATGCTCTAATTCTACTTTCGGGTGCTTACTTTCTCGGTGCGGAAGGGAGTTTTCTAAAGCGGGGCAGGAAAACTCTAAATTGTCCTGCCAATGTAAAAAGATATGGTGTCGGGCTTCCTGTGGATTTTCAGTTGCTCGGTAATATCATACAA
>JAENVX010000096.1 GCA_016650355.1 Bacteroidia bacterium
AAGTGAACGCTTGCAGATAAGTGAAAAAACCTTCTTCAATCATCGTACCCATATTTTGGAAAAGACACAAGTGCGTAGCAACGTTGGTCTGCTTAAATTCGCGCACGAAAAAGGGTATATAAAACTATAGCGTTATTCCCTGGCAATGTAGTTTGTCACCCTATACTAGCTTATATCCTATCACAATCTGGATCCACAAATGCTGGATTCTAGTCCATTTTCGCATTTCTTTTAAGTCCTATGGGAGTTTTTCCCATCTAAAAAAGGCTTGATCAGCCTGCTACTTTAACTTTAAAAGAACCCAGCCTTTACTTACCTAATTTTTAAATGAAATAGTATGCCAAATTTTTACGGTAACGAGGAATTTTCGTCTGAAGACAGCGAAGCTTCACAGCAAGAACTAAAAAGTGTTGCCTACATGTTCATTTTTTTTTGCGTCACGGCCTTCCTGTTGATAGGTTTGACAGCTTTTTATTTTTTCATTTAAAACTGGTGAATCTTAATGCGCTTTGAACTAAAGCTTGCGATTGGTTTCATGCTCACCTTGGGCATCTTCCTTGCGCTGGGCGTGTATACCTATTTAAGCAGCAGAGAACAAATTGAATCCAGTCAATGGGTAACAAATACCAACGAAGTTTTGTACAGTTCTCAGCGTCTGCTTACCATAGTGCTTGAGGCTGAAACCGGTTCGAGGGGTTTTGTGCTGACGGGCGATTCAAATTTCCTGGAGCCTTATAATCATGCGACTGATTCCCTGAGAAAACGCGCTGACGATTTGCTAAAACTTACCACTGATAACGTGGAGCAGCATGAGAAAATTAAAATATTGGTTGCCGCTATTGAACGTAAAATTGAACATGGTGGAAAGCTGATTCTTGCGCGCGAGAATAGTTTGTCCAGTGCCACTGAGATGGCAACATCTTTAAAGGGAAAAAAATTAATGGATGAGATCAGGCTATTGATTGATAATTTTCAGGCGACAGAAAAGCAAATTCTTTTAGCGCGCACGTTGCGTGCGGAACAACAAATTCAAGACTTCAACAATCTCCTGCTATCAACTTTTATCCTGTTAATAGTACTGCTCGGGCTGATGTATGGAATGATTTTCATAAACCTGAAGGCGCGAAAAAACGCTGAGCTGGAGCTAAAAAATGCTGCTGACGAAATTCAGGATCTATACGACAATGCTCCCTGTGGTTACTTTTCAGTAAACTCATCTATTACCGTGTCCAATTCAAATCAGACACTGCTTGGCTGGTTGGGATATTCCCTTGAAGAAATAGTGGGAAAATTTAAGTACGAAGATTTTCTTTCGCCTGAAAGCAAGGCCATGTTCCTCAAATCATTCGAAGAAGATTTTGCCCGATATAAGGAAAGCGGATCGGTGCATGATCTGGAATTTGATTTCAAAAGAAAGGATGGTTCATTATTTCCCGTCATCGTCAGCTCGGTTGCCGTGTTTGGCGAGAATGGCGAGTTTATAAAAAGTCGATCTACTGTTATGAATAACACCGAACGAAAGAAAGTAGAGAACAAGATAAAACTACTCAACCATGAATTGGAGGCATTTACGTACTCGGTCTCCCACGACCTGCGCGCACCTCTTCGTTCAGTGGTTGGTTATACAAATATCATAAAGGAGGATTACTCAACCATATTGGATAAGGAAGGACACCGGGTTATCAATGTTATCATGAATAATGCACTCCGAATGGGGCAACTGATTGACGATCTGCTTGACTTTTCGCGTATGGGTCGCAAGGAATTGTCTAAATCAAATCTGAACATGATAGAAATTGTGCAAAACGTTTGGCGGGAACTTGTCTCCCAGGAAAATGGTCGCAAGCTGGAACTGAATATAGCACCTTTAAAAATGTCAACCGGTGATGTAAGTATGATCCGTCAGGTGTGGATCAACCTGATTTCAAACGCACTCAAGTATTCACAAAAAAATCCTATTACTAAAATTGAGATAGGATCCTTTGAAGAAAATGATCAGACGTGTTATTACATTAGCGACAATGGTGCCGGATTTGATATGCAATACGTGGATAAGTTGTTCGGTGTTTTTCAGCGTTTACATAAGATGAGTGAATTTGAAGGAACAGGAGTTGGCTTAGCGTTAGTCAAGAGAATCATACAACGGCATGAGGGCACAGTTAGGGCAGAAGGAAAGTTAAATGAGGGAGCGAAATTCTATTTTACATTACCCCATATCTCATGAATAATGCAGTGGAAATATTACTTGTGGAAGACAATCCTGATGATGCGGGCTTGACCATCCGTACCTTAAATAAAAACAATCTGGCGAACCATTTGTTGCATCTGGAGGATGGCCAGGAAGCACTTGACTTTCTATTTAATGAAAATAATAAAATGCCAAAACTTATTCTACTTGATTTAAAGATGCCTAAAGTAGACGGAATTGATGTGCTCAGGCGCATAAAAGCAGACGTGAACAAACGAACCATTCCTGTTGTTGTCTTAACATCTTCTAAAGAGGAGAGGGACATTGTTGAAGCCTATAAACTCGGGGTCAATGCCTATATCGTAAAGCCGGTTGATTTCGATCAATTTGTAAAAGCAATCACACAGGTGGGCCTATTTTGGTTGGTTGTCAATCAACCTCCGGCCGAACAATAATTTTTTTAAGAATGGAAGTGGAGCTGAGGATATTGATGCTTGAAGACCTGGAGGAAGATGCCGGACTTGTCGATCGCGCATTGCAAAAAGAGAAAGTGATGTTCACGCGTCTAAGGGTTGATGGGCGAGCCGAGTTCACAGATGCTCTCGACTCGTTTAAACCTGATATAATTTTATCAGATCATTCCCTTCCTCAGTTTAATTCTATAGATGCCTTAAAGATCTGTCAATCAAAAAAATTGGACATCCCCTTCATTCTGGTGACTGGCGAAGTTTCCGAAGAGTTTGCGGTTAATTGTCTGAAAAGAGGAGCCGATGACTATGTTCTAAAATCTAACCTGTCCAGGCTACCGTTGGCTATTCGATACGCGCTGCGTCAGCACCGCTATGAAAACGCACGCAAAGAAAATGAACAGGCGTTACGTCAAAAAAATGAAGAATTGGTTAAAATCAATTCAGAATTGGATTCATTTGTATACAGCATATCCCATAACATTCGCTCTCCACTTGCATCTATTCTTGGATTAGTAAACGTGGCCAAAATTGAGGTAAATAAAAGTATAGAAACAAGTTCTTATTATTTTAACCTCATTGAAGGATGCATTTCAAAACTCGACTATACGCTAAAGGAAATTTTAGATTATTCTATAAACGCCCGAACTACTGCAGA
>JAENVX010000097.1 GCA_016650355.1 Bacteroidia bacterium
ACTTTCTTGGGTTTTTCGCTGTCGTTTTTTACGATACTTATAATCCTTCGCTTTTCTAACCACGAAGACTTTGATAAGGCATTGATTAAAGGCAAGGTCATCTTCTTCTCTTTAATATCAATGCCTACAGGCTTTCCAATTCCATCCTCACCATAGTCAAATAAATCATCTTTAATTTGAAATGCCATACCTACATGCTGGCCAAATAATTTCATTTTTTCAACAACCTCGTTTGGAGCCTTTACGGAACTGGCACCAACGGCACAGCATGATGCGATTAAAGAAGCTGTCTTTTGCCGAATAATCTCATAATAAACCTCCTCATTAATATCCAATTGCCGCGCTTTTTCCATTTGAAGCAATTCACCTTCACTCATTTCCTTTACTGCTTCTGTAACAATGCTTAGTAAATCAAAATCCTTGTTTTCTACGGACAATATCAGGCCACGGGAAAGAAGAAAATCCCCAACTAACACAGCGATTTTATTTTTCCATAAAGCATTGACAGAGAAAAAACCTCTTCGATAATTTGCATCATCTACCACATCGTCATGAACTAGCGTGGCGGTGTGAAGTAATTCAATAAGTGATGCTCCACGAAAAGTTGAATCTGAAATAGCGCCACAAGCACCAGCGCTTAGAAAGACAAACATCGGACGCATTTGCTTTCCCTTTCTCTTGACAATGTAATTCATGATCTTGTCCAGCAGGAGAACACGTGTCTTCATTGAAGATCGAAACTTTTGTTCGAAATCCTCCATTTCTTTGGCTATGGGTGCCTTAATATCGTCTAACCGAAGTGACATGAATTACAATAATAAGCAAAAGTAAACAGTCCAATGAAGGCTACTCACAGTAATTGGTGGTGTGAAAAAAAATGATGGCGCTACCGATTGGCACTTGACTTATGACTATTTTCGGCCTTGTGAAATTTACGGATAAATATTGGGAGCAGGTTATTTTTGCCATCATCGTATTGGCGGTAACTTTTATCATTTCTCGCCTATTGCGGATTATTGTTGGCCGGTTTTTCCGGGCCGCAGCAAAAAAACTTAAGGTAGATCCTACCCGCTACAATTTCCTGAAGAATGCTATTGACTTCATTGCATTCCTTGTCGCATCGATTGTTATTTTCAGGTCGATACCAGCATTTAAGGATTTTGGCACAACTCTTCTTACGGGTGCCGGTGTTTTAGCTGCTATTGTTGGCTTTGCTTCTCAATCTGCGTTTTCTAACATTGTTAGCGGTATTTTCCTGGTGATCTTCAAACCTTTTAGCGTTGGTGACCGAATAAAAGTAGGGACACTCTACGCTGGTGATGTGGAGGATATTACCCTTCGACACACAGTGATAAAAGACTTTGAAAACAGGCGAATCGTAATTCCCAATAGTGCAATTAGTAATGAAACAATTATCAACTCCACGCTCAATGATGAGCGTGTTTGTATGTTTGTTGATTTCAATATTTCATTCGATTCGAATATTGATAACGCTATTAGACTAATTCAGGAAGAAGCGACCAAACATCCATATTGCATTGACGGGCGCACAACCGTGGAGCATTCAAAAGGCGAACATCAGGTGATGGTGCGTACGGTTGGCATCACAGATTATGCAGTGCAATTGAGAGCCTATGCCTGGGCAAAAAATGCTACGAATGGATTTGAATTAAAATGCGATCTTTATAAGAATGTTAAAGCCCAATTCGACAAAAATAAAATTGAGATCCCTTACCCTCATCGAATTATACTGAGCAAGAATGAGTAGCAAAAAAATAAATAAGTTACACCGAAAGCAAACGCATACTAAACAGCGAAAGGTCGAACCTGATGCTTCTAGCTCCTTGACCTCCAATATTATATTGGAAATGATCTCTTTTAATGAAAAATCATTTTTGCGCGTTGAAAATATTCCGATTGATGATATCCTTGAAAAATGTGACAAGCAATCTATTAACTGGATTAACGTAGACGGCCTGGCCGACACGGGCCTGATCAATAAAATAGGCCAACATTTCAATCTTCATTATCTCTTGTTGGAAGACGTAATGAACACGGATCAGAGGCCTAAATTGGACGAATATGATGATCATATATTCCTAACAATGAAAATGTTGTACAGGATGGGCGGTGATGAAATTGACTATGAGCACATCAGTTTTGTATTAGGAAAAGATTTTCTATTGTCTTTTCAGGAGAAAGAGGGAGACATTTTTAATTACCTGCGTGAGCGGATTAAAATCGATACGGGTGTATTCAGAAAGCGTGGAGCCGATTACCTTTTGTACCGCCTGGTTGACACTATCGTGGACAGTTATTACACTATTTTAGAAAATGTAGGATATAAGGTTGAGGCTCTTGAAGAGAATATTTCTCAAGACCCTGCGATAGAAGATTTCCGGGAAATCCAGGAATTAAAAAAGGAATTTATTTACCTAAGAAAGGTAGTATATCCACTAAGGGAGGCGCTAAATAAGCTTATTAAAAATGAGTCTGGATTTATTGAACCCCAAACGCTGAAGTATTACTCAGACGTGTACGATCATGTTATACACCTTATTGACTCATTAGATACTTATAAAGACCTGACCTCGACTTTAATGGATTTATACATGAACACCATTAATTACAAAATGAATGAGGTGATGAAACTGCTTACCATCATTACCACAATCTTTATTCCGCTATCCTTTATTGTAGGCATTTACGGAATGAACTTCGATAATTTACCTGAACTCCACTGGCAATATGGATATTTCTATGTGCTAATTGGGATGGGTGCAATAGTAGGCTCAATGATCTTCTACTTCCGGTATAAAAAATGGTTTTAGTCAACCTTAGTAGGTGCAGTCCATTCTATTTCAACTGTATCGGGAAGTGTTTTATTGAGCTTGATAATCTTGATCTGATAATTAAATAGTTTAATCTCGTCTCCCTCCTTCATATTTGGCCAATGGTAGCTAAGCAATCCTGATAACGTCTCGTAATCATCAGATTCTGGAAAGGAGTGCTTTAAAAACTTGTTAACATCATGGAGTGAGGAGAGTGCTGATACCTGATAGCGGTTCTGATCCATCTGCACTACAATCTGTTGTTCGTGGTCGTGCTCATCCTGAATTTCTCCCACCAATTCCTCTAAAATATCTTCGAGGGTAACCAAGCCTATGTTGCCGCCAAATTCACTTACTACCACTGCCATCTGAGATTTTCGCTTTTGAAACTCACGAAGTAACGAATCTATTGGTTTTGTTTCTGGAACAAAATGAACGGGCCGCATAATATCTTTTAATCCCTTATCATTTTTTTGCACAAAAAGGCTAATGATATCCTTGGCGTGAACCACTCCCACTATTTCCTCCAAAGAATTTTCATAAACAGGATATCTGGAATAAGCCTCCTTCAAAACCAAATTCATTACCTCTGGAATAGGTGAATTTAAACGGATAGCAGAAATCTTTATACGAGGCACCATCACCTGCCGCACAATGCGATCATCAAAATCAAATACATTCTGGATAAGCTCGCGCTCGCTTTGCTCAATGGCTCCACCTTCCTGGCTTTCAGCTATGATCAATTTCAATTCTTCTTCTGAATGAATTTCCGTTTCATTCATCGGCTTGATTCCAAATACTTTTAATATGATGTTCGCAAATCCATTTAAAAACCAAATGAAGGGACGAAAGACGAAATGGAAAATACGCAACGGCACAGATAAGGTAAGCGTGGTAGACTTCGGATACCTAATGGCAATTGTTTTAGGGGCTAGCTCGCCAAATACTATGTGAAGTATGGTCAACGTAGCGAACGCCACTGGAATAGCAATACTATGAGCCAATGTTTCGCTCATTTCAAAGCCCAGGGCATGAAAAAGGCTTAGCACCATCTTGGAAACCACGTCTTCGCCAACCCAACCTAATCCTAGGCTGGCCAATGTGATTCCCAACTGTGTAGCAGCCAGGTACCCATCAAGGTTATTAATAATGGTTTTGGCAGCATCCCTGGACATATTACCCTTTTCGAGGGCTATTTGAGAGGAACGAACCTTTACGATGGCAAATTCAGCAGCAACAAAAAAACCATTGAGAAAGACGAGAAATATGGTCAGAAAGATATCGAACGTCATAGAGATGTAAACCTCAAATTTAATAAGAAACTAGTACTAAACAGGGTTTAATTTTTAGTAGGCGGTTAACTGAGAATCAAAAAAAATTATATCTTTCACTTACCTTAACCTAAATAATTATATGGTTCTACCTATTGTTCTTCTTTTAATAGGTTTTGCCGTCCTAATAAAAGGCGCTGATTTTCTTGTCGATGGCGCATCCTCGGCAGCCAAAAAATACGGAATATCCAACCTGGCAATTGGCTTAACAGTAGTCGCCTTTGGCACGTCCATGCCAGAACTTATCGTAAGTCTAGTGTCCGCTTTGGATGGCAAAAATGATGCATCCTTTGGCAATGTTATTGGCAGCAATAACTTCAATCTCTTATTTATTTTAGGTGTTGCAGGACTTATTTATCCTTTGGTTGTACACCGAAATACGGTGAAGTATGAGGTGCCACTATCATTTCTTGCAGCCGGGATTCTATTCTTTTTAGTGAATGATGCCCTAATGTGGGGAGATACCACCTTTGATGCTCCTTATGGAGGAATTTTAGGTCGTTTGGATAGCATTATCCTATTGATCTTTTTTGCGGGCTTCCTTTTTTACATCTATCGCACCATGAAAAATGCCCCTGAAAGTGAGGAAGGCGATGCTATAAAACTTTTCAGCACACCAGTGGCAACTGGTATGGTTATCGGAGGTCTACTCATGCTGATTTTCGGTGGCCAAGTTGTGGTTGATAATGCTTTAAAAATTGCTCACCACTATGGGTTGAGTGAAAAACTGATCGGCCTTACCATCCTTGCTGCCGGCACATCGTTACCGGAATTGGCTACTTCGTGTGTTGCGGCCTACCGAAAGAATACTGATATCGCGATTGGTAATGTGGTAGGATCAAATATTTTTAACATATTTTTTATCCTTGGCATAACGGGTGTTATCCATCCAATTCAATATAATGCATCTATGAACTTTGATATCTATGTTTTGTTAGCCTCAACAGTTTTGCTTGTAATCTTTATGTTCACGCTGAGTTCGCGCAAGCTTGATCGTTGGGAGGCATTTTTAATGTTGATGGCTTATTTCGCCTACACTATTTTCTTAATAAGAATGGAGTAAGAAATAGTAAATTGAATTTCGTAATCAGAAACCATTACACCTTTAAGTTGCAACGTGAAAGGTATTTTCATTTGGCTATCCCTACTAGTTGTTGCCATCGCATGTTCTACAACCAAAGACGTGCCGAAATACGAGTTTGGTGATGACGTTTACAAATTCAAGCAACGTGGAATGCCTTACAAAAAGGTTTACGTGAATGTAAAAAAAGATACTGTCGAAATTCTACCTCTCAGTAAACAAGGCGAAAAAATAAGTGTCACTCCAGGAAAAGATGAATTCTTCTACAGACAAACGTTAGACGTGGATGTATTGATTGCTCCTTTTAAATTCCGTCCTAGTTCAGCCGGATTTCCTCGGCAGCTTAATTATTCCTTTAATGGCAACATCTTCATCGGCTATCGTGTCGATAAATTCCGTGTCCACTTAAAGAGTACGCCAAACGGGACTAAAAGCGTTGTGAATCACCGGGGAATCAGTGTTGGAGGCTTTGGCGGTTTAGGATCTGCTTTTATAAGTCCCTGGACTACGAACTATCAAACCAATGATGAGTATGATGGCTTCGTACTGACTCGAGGACTAGCCATTATGGGTGCTATTAACAGTTTAACTGTGGGATTTGGTATTGGATGGGATTATCTCACAGACAGAGACAAGAATATTTGGATCTATCAAAATAAACCATGGCTAGGCGTTACGCTTAGTTTGAATATAAATTAAAAATAAAAGGCTGCCTTACCCAAAGCAGCCTTTTCCACACCAAACTCCTAATTCTTAAAACGATAATGCAAGCTATACAGTACCCATCATTTGTGTAATACCCCAGAGTTCGGTGTTTTTCAATTTTATCTGTCATTTACCCAAGCAACCAATAAAAAAGGCTGCCAATTCGAGGCAGCCTTAAACGAATCAAAAGACGAAAATTATTTTACTTTCTTTTCAAGCTCGGTAATCTTCGCTTGTGCATCTGTATTGCCAAGAGACTGAGCCTTTTTGTATAGCTCTAGTGCCTCTTTTAAAGTATCCTTTTTCTTTCTGGGAGCAAGTTTGGTTCGATTGGCCGCTTCCTCCACAGCCTGTGCACGCGCGTAGTAAGAATCCGCTTCGCTCATCTTGCTTTGGATCAATATCTCCTGCACACGAGCTTCAATCAATGCCAATTCTTGCTGCTTGGCTTGAATCTGCGCTTCCTTATCATTTAACTCCGCCTCCTGAAGCTCAGTAGTCGTGATGAGGTTTCTATTTTCATTATTCAACTGTTCTACTTGTGCCTGAAGGCTAGCGATTTCTTTACTTCTCTCCTCCAAATCAGCTTTTAGTTTTTTGATAGTAGATGCATAAACATTAGAAGCTCCTTTGGATTTTTTTAAAGATTTCTCCAGATCTTCAATTTTGCTCTGGGTATCTTTTACATAATTGCTAATGTCCTTCATACGTGAAGAATAGTCATCGTAGGTGGTACCTTCTACCATATTCACGCGCAGTAGTTGCCGGCTTGCATCAATGGAATCCATAAGTACGCCAACATCTGCCAAAGTTTGAGCTAGTTGGTGGCTGGTTTGCAGTTCAGATTGCAAAGAATCGACCTGCGATTGAAGCTTGGCGTTTTCCGCTCCTCCACAGCCCATCATGATGGAGCCAATTGATAATACAAATAATAATTTCTTTACCATACAGTTGTTAGTTTACAGTTAATTGGGTTTCAATAATTAGTATCAAAATTAGTGGGATTACTCATGCTATGACTTGAAGTACAATATATTTTTTTAAACTGGATGAAATCCTTCTGCAACAAGTAAATTGCGTCCGTTTTAGTCAGAATAGTCGTTTAAATGCCCAAATTAATTACCACGCACACGCGGATTGCTGATCTGGGTATACCTAGAATAATTGTAATTGGTGGAGGTTTCGGTGGGCTGGAAGTAATAAAGGGACTAAAAGATCAAAAAGCACAAGTTGTTTTATTTGATAAGTACAATCATCACACCTTTCAACCACTACTGTACCAAGTAGCCACTTCAGGACTGGAGACAAATTCCATTGTAGCCCCCTTTCGAAAATTTTTTAATAACCACAGTGATTTTTATTTCCGATTGGCAGAAGTTATTAAAGTAAAACCCGAAGAAAATTACATTGAGACTTCTATTGGCGGGGTAAAATATGACTATCTCGTTATCGCCACAGGGGCAGTTACAAATTACTATGGTTTATCTGGTGTGCACAAATATGCCTCCTCTATGAAAAACATTGTGGATGCAACAAAACTCCGCAATAAAATTATTCGACAGCTTGAATATGCCCTACTTACTGAAGATGAGGAGATGATGAACAGTCTTATGGATTTTGTAATTGTTGGGGGTGGACCTACCGGAGTTGAGTTGGCTGGTGCGCTTACAGAATTGAAAAAGAATGTCTTTCCAAAAGACTATAAGGAACTAGACATGCGGGAGATGGACATCCATCTAGTAGAAGCATCGCCTCGGTTACTCAATGGAATGACAAAACAGGCGGGAGAAAAAGCACAAGAGTTTCTTACCAAGATGGGTGTAAAGGTTCACTTGAACACGGCCGTCAAATCATATGACGGATATGAAATCATATTGAGCACAGGTGAAAGACTTATCTCGCGGTCTCTTATCTGGGCAGCCGGGGTAAAAGGTAATCCTATATCCGGATTGAGTTCGGAAGTAGTGTCTCCAGGAGGGCGTCTGCTTGTTGACGAATATAACAGAGTAAAAGGGCACGAAAACATTTTTGCAATAGGCGATGTTGCGGTAATGGACGGTGATAAAAAATTTCCAAAAGGGCATCCCATGATGGCGCCTCCTGCGCAACAACAAGGAAAACGATTGGCTAAAAACTTAAGGAACCTGATTATAAAAAGAGATTTAAAACCCTTTCAGTATTTCGATAAGGGCTCAATGGCCACCATTGGCCGCAACAAAGCAGTAGTAGACATGAAAGGCATTCGGTTCCAGGGTGTGTTTGCATGGTATGTCTGGATGTTCGTTCATTTGATGTCTATTGTCGGATTTAAAAATAAAGTTTTCACTTTCTTCAGTTGGATGTGGAATTATTTTTCCTTTGACAGAAGTAACCGGCTAATAATCGGGCGGAACGAAGAAAAAATAGTTGAAGAAGAACCTAAACAAGAGTTTGTTAATATAAATTCTTGATTAATCTTATTGAAGAAATTTTAGATTATTCGTTTACAATTCATGGAATCATCTACTAAGCATAAATTATCTGCTGCAGGGGTTTTAGTTTCAATGGGCATCATATATGGTGACATCGGTACGTCACCTATCTATACACTACGATTTATTGTAGGAAATCATCTCGTAACAGAAGATCTTATTTTCGGTGGACTCTCACTTGTATTCTGGACACTGACGATTGTTACTTCCATCAAATACATTTACCTCGCACTAAGTGCAGATAACAAGGGAGAAGGTGGAATTTTCGCACTGTACGCGTTGGTAAGAAGGTATAAAGCATCCTGGGTTATTTTTCCAGCCATGATTGGGTGCTGTACACTTATTGCTGACGGATTTATCACGCCTGCGATCAGTGTAACATCAGCCGTAGAAGGGTTCAAAACACTAATGCCTAATATTACAACCCAAACCATCATTACCATCGTGATCATTATTTTGGTAGTATTGTTTACGTTCCAACAGTTTGGTAGCAGCGTAGTAGGTAAGACCTTCGGCCCCGTCATGATGGTGTGGTTCATATTTATAGGTGCTATTGGAGCCTATCATTTATCGGACAACTTTGGAATACTGAAGGCAATCAATCCAATGTATGGCATCGACCTTCTCATAAAATATCCAGGTGGCTTTTGGATTTTAGGAGCAGTCTTCTTGTGCACCACAGGAGCGGAAGCGATGTATTCTGACCTGGGTCACTGTGGCAAATCCAATATCAGACTTGGTTGGGGAATAGTTAAGGTTAGCCTGCTACTAAGTTACTTTGGACAAGGCGCGTGGCTACTTACAAACTTTGAAGGAAAACTGTTACAGGAAACGATTCCATTTTTTGCAATCATACCAGAATGGCTATTGGTTTTTGGAGTAATCATTGCAACCATGGCCACTGTTATTGCAAGCCAGGCATTAATCTCTGGCACATTTACACTTGTAAATGAGGCGATGAAACTGAAACTATGGCCTGCGACCCGCGTGCGCTATCCAAGCCAGGTTAAAGGTCAAATTTATATACCAGCCATAAATTGGATATTAATGTTTGGCTGCATTTTAGTTGTTTTATACTTTAAAGAGGCTGATGCCATGCAAAGTGCATATGGGTTAGCAATTACATTTGACATGCTAATGACCACGTCATTGTTAATCTACTATTTCTCCACTGCTAAAAAATCAACCTTTCGAACATTATTGATTGCGTTCGTTTTCCTAATCGTTGAAGGTGCGTTCCTGATATCAAACTTGAGCAAATTCACTCACGGTGGTTGGTTTTCTTTTACTATCGCTTTTGTGTTTTTCTTAATGATGTATGTTCTGCTTAGAGCACGCGAATTGCGCGACAGGCACACAGAATTCGTTGACTTGAAACACTATGTGCCACTTATTCAAGATTTGCAGGCCGACACAACTATTCCTAAAGAAGCAACAAACCTGGTGTATATGGCGGTTGCCGATAGCAAGCGTTATATCGATTCAAATATTATTTATTCAATTTTTAAAAAGAAACCAAAACGTGCAGATGTTTATTGGTTTATCCATGTTGATACGGTAGATAGCCCCTTCACAAGTAAATATTCTGTCGATACTATTATTCCAAAGAAGTGCTTTTTTGTAAGGATCAAACTTGGATTTAAAGCGGACCATCGTGTAAACCTTTTATTCAATAGGATCCTTCACGAAATGGCCGACAATGCTGAGATTGATTTGGTCAGTCATTATGATTCGTTGCGCAAACACTCTATGCCGGCAGATTTTAAATACATCATACTTCACTCACTCGCTTCGGTTGATAGCGAAATATCAAGTTTTGACAATTTGATTAATCAAGGATATAGTTTTATCAAGTCACATAGCTTGCCAACTGAGGAGCAGTATGGGTTAGAACTTGCTAACGTTGCCGTTGAAAATGTTCCGATCATGGTGGGGCCTGTAGCCAAAATCAGGGTGAAGCGTGAAAAAGATAATCGACCTGGATTTGCGAATACCCCATCAATCGAAAAGATTAATGAGCTTGGCAAGAATTAGATGCAAATGAAAAATTTCTTTGCTGCAATTTGTACTATTTCAGACTTCTGTGAACAAGAAAAATAAATCCCTGACCGCAGGAGGTGTACTGGTTGCCTTGGGAATTATCTATGGCGACATTGGAACATCTCCACTCTATGTTTTCAATGCCATCATTGGCAATCGAGTTATCTCATCTGAGTTAGTACTAGGGGCTTTATCCTGCATAATCTGGACGCTCACGCTTATTACAAGCCTGAAATATATTTATCTCGCTCTCAGTGCAGATAATAAAGGTGAAGGAGGGGTTTTTGCGCTTTTTGCTCTAGTAAGAAAAGGAAAAGCTCGTTGGTTAGTTTACGCTGCTATTATTGGATGCTGCACATTGCTGGCCGATGGCTTCCTTACCCCAGCTATTAGTATTTCATCCGCTGTAGAAGGGCTTCGCTTGGTTTATCCTGGTATTCAAACCACAAGCATCGTCATTGCCATTATGGTGGCATTGTTTCTATTTCAGCAATTCAATACTGGTGCCATCGGAAAATCATTTGGCCCAATCATGCTGCTTTGGTTCTCCACCATTGGAATATTTGGACTACTGCAGTGGATCAATAATCCGGAAGTGTTTAAAGCAATAAATCCATATTACGCTTGGACGTTTGCTACGCAATATCCGGGAGGATTTTGGCTGCTTGGTGCCGTATTTCTTTGCACGACTGGTGCAGAAGCATTGTATTCAGAACTTGGCCTCTGTGGCAAGCATAACATGCGCGTTAGCTGGGGGCTAATAAAAATCTGTTTGTTATCAAATTACTTTGGCCAGGCTGCCTGGCTGCTTCAGCAAACCGGACAGCAGGGTATAGGGCAAACATTTTTTCTCTCTGCGCCCAATGGGTTTTTGTGGTGGAGTATCCTGATTGCTGCATTAGCAACGCTTGTTGGAAGTCAGGCGTTGATATCGGGAACCTTCACATTGGTAAGTCAAGCTATAAAACTTAAACTGTGGCCTAATTCCAAATTCCGATACATCAGTCACGTTCGAGATCAAATCTATATTCCTTCCATCAACTGGATACTAATGACAGGCTGCATAACGGCAGTTCTAATTTTCAGAGAGTCGACTGATATGGAAAGCGCCTACGGCCTGGCAATTATTCTGAATATGCTTATGACTACGAGCCTGATGGTCTATTATTTTAAGGAGATTAAAAAATCGCTTGTCCGGACAATCATGCTAGCTAGTCTTTTCTTCATGCTGGAAGGCATTTTTCTTATTTCAAATCTTGATAAGTTTCTTCATGGCGGTTGGTTCACCTATACAATAGCAATTTTATTTTTCATAATGATGTTTGTCCTTCATAAGGCTCGTCTGCTACGTCAAAAATATCGTGAGTTTGTAAACTTAAAAGATTACATCCCATTGCTGCAGGAGTTACAGGCCGACACTTCTGTGCCCAAAGAGGCATCGCATTTAGTCTACATGTCTGTTGCCGATAGCAAAAGACATATCGATACCAGCATTATCTATTCGATTTTTAGAAAGAGGCCCAAACGTGCTGACGTTTATTGGTTCGTTCATGTTGATACGGTAGATAGTCCTTATGCAAGTAAATATTTAGTTGACGCTATCATTCCAAAAAAATGTTTCTTCGTTAGAATACAATTAGGATTTAAAGCCGAGCATCGAGTTAACCGTATTTTCACTGAGATTCTTAGTGATCTTTCCGAAAAAGGAGAGGTCGATTTAAGTAGCCCCCACCCTTCTCTTCACAAACATAACCTGGATGCCGATTTCAAATTTATCATTTTGTATACACGAGCCTCTGTTGACAATGAAATCTCTTCTTTTGACAGCATCGTTATCCAAGGCTATAGGCTTATCAAGAAACTTAGCTTATCCACCGAAGCTCAGTTTGGTCTTGAACTTGCTAACGTTGAGGAAGAAACTGTTCCAATCATGATTGGCCCGCCTGCCAAAGTCCGTATCCATCGCGAAAATGAAGTAAAAGCTCTGGAGAAAGAAATGCGTTATTCAAGCCAGGCCAAATGACCACTTTCGGACGCTAGCGTTCATAGTTGATCGTCTTCCAAGCATCAATATCACTTTTCCATTGATTTAGTTACTATTTTGATTGTGGCACTGATTTGGAATGAGTAGAAGCTTTATGCTCATCATAAAGTTTTAATATGCTACGTAACTATTTGAAAATTGCTTTGCGCAACCTTCTTCGCAACAAGGCTTATTCAACAATCAATATTTTCGGACTTGCATTGGGTGTTGCTTGCTGCCTGCTATTGACACTCTACATATTGGATGAGATTAACTACGATAAGCATCATCAAAGATCAGGTGACATTTACCGCATCATCAGTAAATTTCAATCGGATAGAGGCTTGGATAAATTAGGTACCGCATCACCACCCCTTGCACTCACAATGAAGGAAGAAATTCCAGAAGTCGAGCATGCGGTAAGAGTACTTAATCCTCCAGGAATAGCTCAAAGCCTTATTCGCTATGAGGATAATCTCTTTTATGAAACAGATGGTTTTCTTGCCGACTCCACCTTGTTTGATGTGTTCGCTTACGAACTGAAAGAAGGCAATCCAAAGAAAGCATTGACGCAAGGAAATTCGGTTGTTCTTTCAGAAAAACTTTCTCATAAACTTTTCAATGATGAATCCGCCTTGGACAAAATTATTTCAATCAACCAGGGAGGCACACCCAGAGACTATAAAGTGACGGGTGTATTTATTGAAAAAGGTAAAAGCATAATCAAGGCGAATTTCTTTACCTCTATGACAAGCGAAGGCTGGGGTAAATGGATCCTCACGGACGGAGCTACTCAATGGGCAGGCAATAATTTTGTTCCATCCTATTTGAAACTTGTTCCCGGCCATAGTGTCATAGAGGTTGAGAAAAAGATGAACGAAGTTCTGCTGAACCATGGAGCAGAAGCAATGAAAGCTCTTGGATTGTACAAAACACTTTCATTGGAGCCAATGGAAGATATTTATTTAAAATCAGATGTGGGCCAAAGTCCACGAATCACCTACCTATATGTTGTTGCTTCAATCGCAGTCTTCATTCTCATAATTGCCTGTATCAACTTCATGAATTTGTCTACCGCCAAAGCGACAAAGCGAGCTGGAGAAATTGGCATTCGTAAAACAATGGGTGCCTTTCGTTCTTCACTTATCCAACAGATCTTAGGCGAAGCTTTTCTAATTGTACTTTTCTCCATTTTGATCAGCATCGTTTTGGTTCAACTAGCACTTCCTTTCTTCAATCAGATTACCGACAAAAATATTTCATTCAATTCCGACAACTTCGTTTACTTATTTATTTCCTCAGTTATTCTGGTGATTGTTACTGGAGTAGTCGCTGGTAGCTATCCCGCGTTCTATCTATCATCTTTTCAACCTGCTCAAGTGTTGAAGGGGAAACTGAACATTGGCAATTCAGCTGGACCTTTAAGACAGGCATTGGTTGTATTTCAATTTATGATTGCCATAGCACTCGTCTGCGGTTTTTTTATCATATCAGGGCAGTTAAAATTTATGCAGGAATCAAATTTAGGATACAATTATCGTGCAAAAATTGTTTTGCCCTTGCGCACCAATGAAGCACGCAAGCAATATGATGCATTGAAAAAAGAAATTGAAAAAAATAGCAGCATCAAAGCCGTTTCAGGAACTACTTATATCCCAGGATCTACCATTTGGAGTGATATGATGTTTTATTCCGATGGCGGTAATATGGACAAGGCTGTTGACATCAGAAGAAACACCGTGGATGTAGGATACATGGAAATGCTGGAAATGAAATTGATTGCTGGCAGAACGTTTACTAACAATCGTGAAATGGATAGTAAGTCTAAAATCATTCTGAACCGAACCTCTGCCACTAAACTAGGATTTTCTCCGGAAACAATGGTTGGACAAAATCTACACTTCGATTGGGGTGAAAAGAAGTATGACTTTGAAGTAATTGGAGTGATGGAGGACTTTCACCAAAATTCATTACACGAAGAAATTAAATCAACATTATTTGAATTAGCCGATAGTACCAAGCGACTTGATTTTATGATTGCTTATGTTTCCGCCAACGATTTTGAGCAGACCGTACGTTCAATAGAACAGGTTTGGAAATCCACAATCATCGACACCCCATTTGAATATTTTTTCCTGGATCAAAACATTCAAAAACAATATGATGAAGACCGCAGGATAGCTAAGATCATTAGCAGCTTCGGATTAATTGCAATGATCATTTGTTCGTTGGGCTTATATGGTCTTTCCTCCTACATGGCAGAAAGTCGGTTTAAAGAAATCGGCATTCGCAAAGTAATGGGCGCTAGCGTAAGTCAAATTGTGGCTATGATGTCAACCGAATTTGTAAAATTGGTGATGATAGCTTTTGTTATTGCCGTTCCGATTGCCTGGTATGGTATGGACAAGTGGCTCGAGAGTTTCGCCTATCAAATTCCAGTTGACTGGATGGTATTTGCAATCGCTGGAGTTGTGGCACTTTCTATCGCGCTGATCACAGTAAGCTTTGAATCCATTAAAGCAGCAATGGGGAATCCTGTTGATTCTTTAAGAAATGAATAAACACGATTTTATCTTTTAGCCTATACCTATGCTTAGAAATTACATCAATATCGCTATCCGCAACCTTACACGTAATTCACTTTATTCATTCATTAACATCACCGGGCTTGCCATTGGCATAGCCTGTAGTATTCTTATTTTACTTTGGGTGTACGATGAACTGACCTTCGACCACTATTTTTCCAAGCACAAGCTGATTCATCAGGTAAAGCAAAACAGCAAAATGGACAACGGAATAGTAACTCGTCCATTTATTCCATTACCTCTTTTTGATTTGCTACAACAGCAAGATAGCCGGATCAAGAATGCTGTCATAACGATTGATCAAACTGCTTTACTCACGGTGGGAGATCATAAACTCAGCAAACGCGGGATAGATGTCACAGGATCTTTCCTTGAAATATTCGATTTCAAAATGATTCAAGGTAATCCGGAAAACGTTTTGAATGATCCCCGATCAATAGTGTTGACAAAGTCAACTGCCAAGGCGCTCTTCGGTGATGAAGACCCGATGGGGAAAATGGTTCTGGTAAAAATTGAAAACAATGAAGAATTGAAAGTAACCGGAATCATAGCTGATCCACCATCAAACGCCTCTATTACACCCGAATTCATTCTCCCCTTCGCCTACTTTGAAGCAACCTCTGTTTGGATACAACATGCACGTGAAAATTGGAACAACAATGCCTTCTTTGTTTTTGTGGAGTTGCAACCGGGCGTTGAAAAAGAAGCTGTTGATAATTCTATTCGCGACTTAATCAAAAAGAACCATGCAGAAGGAAATGACAGAGAACTTTTTCTTCACCCAATGGATCACTGGAGGCTTTTTAATAATTTCGAAAACGGGAAAGAGGCCGGTGGAATGATTATTTATGTGAAGTTGTTCTCAGGCATAGCTATTTTTATTTTAATCATTGCGTGCATCAACTTTATGAATTTAGCTACGGCCCGTTCGGAACATCGGTCTCGTGAAGTAGGTATTCGTAAAAGTGTTGGCTCCAATCGCAAGCAACTTATCCTTCAGTTTTTAGGTGAGTCTCTTCTGATTTCAATGATCGCTTTTATAATCTCCATTGTGTTGGTTGAATTAGCGCTTCCTTTTTACAATGATTTTATCAGTAAAAAATTAACGATCGATTATTCTTCTCCCTACATCTGGACGTTCGGAATTGCGCTCACGCTTATCACGGGATTGCTGGCGGGCAGCTACCCAGCCTTTTATCTTTCCTCATTCAAACCAACAAAAGTGTTGAAGGGTAAAATATCAACAGGTAAAAGTGGTAGCACTCCACGCCAGATAATGGTTACGCTTCAGTTTGGATTTTCCATACTAATGATTATAGGTTCGGTAGTAATTTATAAGCAAATCCAACATCTGAAAAATCGTGAACTTGGTTATGATCGCGAAAACCTCATGATGATCTGGTCCACCAGCGATATTGAAAAGAATTTCAACTCTCTAAAACAAGAACTGCTGAGTTCTGACAACATACTCTCAGTCTGCAAATCAAATAGTCCCATCACAAATATTTTTGCATCAAGTCCGGTCGATTTTTGGACAGGCATGGTTCCAGGTCAACGTGTAGAAGTTACAAACATCGCCACGGAATATGATTACACAAAAACAATGGGAATCAAGATGATCGAGGGACGAGATTTCTCAAAAGATTTTAAAAGCGATACAGCAGCGGTCATTTTGAATAAGACTGCGGTGGATATTCTCAACCTCAAAGACCCACTTGGCGACAAAATACAGATGTGGGGATCGTGGTGGAATATAATTGGTGTAATGGATGACGTATTGATGGGTTCAAGCTCAAGGCAAATCGGACCGCTGGCAATGACAATGGACCCAACCTGGTCAACTACAATTAGTGTGCGGCTCAATAAGATCTCGGATCAGAACAGTCTCTCGACCTCCCTTAAAAAAGTAGAAGATATTTTCAAAAAATACAATCCCGATTACCCGTTTGAATATCGATTTGCTGATGATGAATTTGAAAAGAAATTCACCAACATCAACATGATCAGCAACCTTGCCGGTTCATTTACCCTTCTGACTATTTTTATCACAGGTCTGGGATTATTTGGAATGGCCGCCTTTACAGCTGAACAGCGAACAAAAGAAATAGGTATACGAAAAGTGATGGGTGCATCAGTGAGCAGTCTTGTAATGTTATTGACAAAAGATTTTTCCAGATTGGTATTAATTGCTTTCATCATTGCCACACCAATTGCGTGGTGGGCAACGGGTGATTTCCTGGAACAATATCCTATACGAATTGAAATTCCTATATGGATATTTCCAGTAGCGGGTGTTGTTTCGCTAGTCATCACCATTCTCATTGTAAGCACTCAGGCTTTTCGGGCTGCAACGATCAATCCTAGTCAATCTCTCAAAAGCGAATAAGGTTAAAAATGAAAAATTACATTACTCTCTTCTTACGCGTTCTTCAAAAAAGTAAACTCTTCGCGCTTATCAATCTTGCTGGCCTTACTGCCGGAATGGTGTGTGTTACACTGATCATAATGTTTATTCGGGACGAATGGAGCTACGATAAACATATACCTGATAGTGAAAGGATTTATCGCGTAGCATGGTTTAATGATAATCCTCAAACCCGCACGCCTCACCCTATGGCGCAAGCGATGGCTCGTGATCTCCCAGAAGTGGAAAGCGCTGTCACTCTATCTCCGCTTTGGGGACCTGGACTTACAAGGCAAACCTTTGAAGTCAAAAATTTAGAAAAAGACATCCAGTTCAATGAGGGTGGAATACTGGGTGTTGATAGTACGTTTTTTGATGTCTTCTCCATTCAACTAATCAAAGGAAATATTAAAAAGGTGTTAAGGACACCTAGAAAGCTTCTTATCTCAGAATCAACAGCCCAACGTTACTTTGGCACAGACGACCCAATCGGTAAACGGCTTGCTGTGAATGAAGACGATAACGTTTTAGAAATTGAAGCCGTGTTTAAAGACATGCCTGCGAATACTCATTTTCATTTCGATTTTCTTGTAAGTTATGTTCATCTAAAAGCTTATGAAGACAAGGGCAGCGAATATTATACCTGGAAAGATTTCGGACACTTCAACTATATAAAATTAAAAGAAGGCACCTCACCAAAAGAACTTGAAGCCAAACTAATTCCCTGGGTAAGAACCTATCTTGAATTACCAGACGAGCTATATAGCAAACTTCTGGAGAGTGATGACAGGTTTAGGTTGCAGCCCATTGAAGATATTCATTTGCAATCGCATATCCGGTGGGAATTGGAACCCAATGGAAACAGTCAATACATCAATATCCTGATTGGTGCAGCT
>JAENVX010000098.1 GCA_016650355.1 Bacteroidia bacterium
AGAAGGTATTTCGCATCTTTACCCAGAATTTTAGAAATGTTCAATTTTGCAGTTTTTGCCATTGGCACATTTAGGTGAGGGGCAAATATAAGGGGATGAAGGAACTCATCAAAATTGAATAATAGCCCTTTTTATATGAAAAAACCCATCCCTACAGCTCGTAATTAATACGAATCTTGTAAGAATGGGATATAACTCTTCAGGTATTATTTAGCTGAGATGTTGGCTAATTTTTCTTTAATTCTTGCAGATTTTCCTTGGCGACCAACCATATAATATAGTTTGGCTCTGCGAACCTTTCCTACCTTCATCACTTCTATTTTTTCAATGCTAGGGCTTAAAAATGGGAATATTCTTTCCACACCAATGCCATTAGATACTTTTCTTACAGAGAAACTCTCTCCATTTGTGCCCTTGCCTCTGCGGGTTAACACCACGCCTTGAAACTGCTGAATCCGCTCTTTGTTCCCCTCGCTGATTTTAACATGAACGTTAACAGTGTCACCTGATTTGAAATCAGGAAGCTTAGTCCTTTTTGCGGCTAACTCCTGCTCTACAAACTTTATTAAATCGGCCATGATACTCGCTTTTTAAAATGGAATGCAAATGTAGGAAAAGAATTGTGAATAGTGAATATGGACTTGAGAATTTGTGCCATTTAATCCTCACTATTAGAGGATTTTAGCAGATCTGGCCTTCTTTCTTCAGTTCGCTTCACAGCATTATTATGTCGCCATTCTTCTATTTTAGACTGGTGTCCTGAAAGCAAAATTTCAGGTACCTTCCATCCGTTGTACTCAGCTGGTCTTGTGTAAACAGGAGGGGCTACAAGTCCATCCTGAAAAGAATCCGACAAGGCGGATGTCTCATCGGACAATACGCCAGGAAGGAGTCTGATGACAGAATCGGCTACCACAGCAGCGGCCAATTCACCACCGGAAAGTACATAGTTTCCGATGCTGATTTCTCGTGTGATTAAATGTTCCCTTACCCGCTCATCAACCCCTTTATAGTGGCCACATAAAATGATAATGTTGTGCTTAAGGCTTAGTTCATTTGCTATAGATTGTGTGAGCAGCTCACCATCTGGGCTCATATAGATGACCTCATCATAAGTTCGCTTGGATTTTAATTTTGAGATACAAAGGTCTATTGGCTCTATCATCATCACCATTCCTGCACCACCTCCGAAGGCATAGTCATCGGTGGTTTTATGCTTATTAGTTGAATAGGGCCTAAGGTCATGGATTTCGACTTCTACGATGCCTTTTAGTTGGGCGCGTTTTAGGATAGAGTCAGAGAAAGGACTATCCAATAAACGCGGCAAACATGTAATAATATCAATGCGCATAAACTTTGAATTTATAGTTTTAACGTGTACTCATCTATAAGTCCAAAAACCCTTCCGGCAATTCAGTATGTATTTTCTTTTTCGATTTATTAACGCTCTTGATGAATGGACCATTTACCGGAATAAGTACTTCTTTCCCCGACCGGTCGACTGAAAGTAGGCGATTAGGACCCGATTCAATTATTTCTGTTACCGCGCCAAGAATTCCATGGAGAAAATCTTCCACTTCAAATCCAATAACTTCATCATTGTAAAAATCTCCTCTTTTTAGCTTAGGACGAACAGTTTTAGGCAAGTAAAGGCTACATCCTTTCAGCATTTCTGCCTGGTCAATCGTGTTTATATCTTCAAACTTGATAAACCCTTTCTCTCCACGGTCTGAAAAGGATTCAACAAAATAAGGGATCAAATTGTGATTTACTTCTACAAACACTGATTCCTGGGATTCGAATTCTCCTGCTTCACTAAAAATTGCAGTTACCCCACCATTTAGCCCATGCGTCTTGGCAATGTATCCTACCTTATAACAAGATCGTATATCCATACAATTGTCAATGAGTTCTATCTCCTCGCGGGGTGATAAACAAAAATGCCAACACGAAAACCGTGCTGGCACTAAAGTTAATATTATATAATTCTAAGCTTGCTCTCCCGTAGACGGCACTTCGCCTTCTGGGGCAGCCTCCACAGGAGTTTCCTCAACCGGGGCTGCAGCCACCACCTCTGCTTTCTTACGAATAGCTTCCGCGCGAGCCTCTTTTACTTTAGTTTCTGCTTGTTTCCGCGTCTTAGCTGCGTCTTCTTTAGTTTTTGTAAGTGTATCGCGCTTGCCTTGAATCTTAGTTTCTTTTGATTTCATCCATTCAGCCAATTTACCATCGGCTTGTTCCTGGTTAATTGCACCCTTTACAACGCCTATTTGAAGGTGTTTTTTCAACATTACCCCACGGTGCGAAAGCATTGCTTTTACAGTATCCGATGGAAGAGCGCCATTCATTAACCAATGAAAAGCACGATCATCTTGAAGATTTATAGTTGCTGGATTTGTTAAAGGATTATATGTTCCAATTTTCTCAATGAATTTACCATCGCGTGGAGCTCTTGCATCCGCCACCACTACATCATACATCGCCAATTTTTTGCGGCCTCTGCGTGCTAATCTGATTTTTACTGCCATTTTCTAGTTTTTAAATGTTGGATCTCGTCCGTTTTTTAAGGATTGCAAAGGTATAATTATTTCGAGCATTCCCCAATCTGTGTGCGAAAATCTCTGAATGGAATCCCTCATAGGAGCCGATCCCAAAGATTGAATCAGATTTAGTCTAATTTCAGTAAATTTGCATAAGCGATTATTAGGTTTTTTAAAGTAATAACACTTTTCTAGTTTTGTTTGCGACACACTTAATAATATGGACAAGTACTCATACGTATCCAATGCTGATGTAGGTTATCTGGATCAGCTTTATCAAACCTATAAAAAGGACCCTTCCTCAGTGGATGCCACCTGGCAGAAATTTTTTGAGGGGTATGATTTTTCTATTCAGCGATTTGGTGAAAATGGCCATGGAGGAGTCGCAACAGACGCAATCACAATAAAAGAGACTCAGGTTAGAAACCTGATATTCGCATATCGCTCATTTGGACATTTAAAGTCCAAAACCAATCCTGTCCGTGAAAGAAGAGATCATAATGTGAATCTGGATCATAAAAGCGTTGGGTTGACCGATGCAGACCTAGATGTGGAATTTGATGTTGGTGCGGAAATTGGAATGGGCCGGACTACACTCAAAAAGATTATTGAAAAGCTGAAAATAATTTATTTGGGAGCAGTTGGCTTTGAGTATAATTTCATTCGAAATGATTCTGTGCGCCAATGGTTCTTTGAGAAGTGTGAAAAGGAATACTACACCTATAATCCTGGACAGGATGAGAAGAAGGAAATACTTTCCAAGTTGAACGAGGCGGTGGTTTTCGAGAATTTCCTTCATACAAAATTTCTCGGACAGAAGAGGTTCTCATTAGAGGGAGGAGAAAATACAATCCCTGCCCTTCAAACGATCATTAATAAATCAGCAGAGTTAGGTACAGAAGAAGTCGTGATTGGCATGGCTCACCGTGGTAGGTTGAATGTGCTTTCAAATATCCTTGGAAAAACTTACGAACAGATATTTACTGAATTTGAAGGCAACATTAACCCGGATTTAACAATGGGTGATGGCGATGTTAAGTATCACCTTGGATATGCAAGTTATATTAAAACTCCTTCGGGAAATAAAATTTACGTTAAGCTTACCCCTAACCCATCTCACCTTGAAGCCGTTAATCCTTTAGTAGTTGGGTATACCCGAGGTCAGATCGATGATGAGTATAATGGTGACTTAAAAAAGGCAATGGCGATTCTTATTCATGGCGATGCTGCAGTCGCGGGACAGGGTATCGTTTATGAGATAGCACAAATGTCGGGGCTTGAAGGTTATACTACAGGCGGGACAATACACTTTGTAATCAATAATCAGGTTGGGTTTACAACTGACTTTGACGATGCTCGCACCTCCATTTATTGCACGGATGTGGCAAAAATTATTGATGCGCCTGTGTTGCACGTGAATGGCGATGATGCAGAAGCAGTCAACTTCTGTTCAAAACTAGCAGTAGAGTTTAGAATAAAATTTGGCCAGGATATTTTTATTGACATGCTGTGCTACCGCAGGCATGGACACAATGAAAGTGATGAACCGAAGTTTACTCAACCCAAACTTTACAACCTTATCGCCAAGCACCCAAATCCGCGCGAGGTTTATGTGAAAAGGTTAATAGAACGTGCGGATATGGATGCTGCCCTTGCTGATGAAATGGACAGAAATTTCCGTAATCAGCTACAGGATAGGCTAAACGAAGTAAAGCAAAAACCACTTCCCTATAAAGCACAAAAAATTGAGGAGGAATGGCAGAAACTACGTAGGGCGAAAGCAGAAGATTTTGAGACATCGCCACCGACAGGCATAAAACAAGCTATAATTGATAACGTAGGTCATGCTTTGACTACGATCCCAGAAGGGTTTAAGGCCTTGAAGCAGATTGAAAAACTATTGAAGGATAGAAAGGCTGCATTTTTTGAAAATAAAGCTTTAGGGTGGGCTGAAGCGGAACTTCTAGCCTACGGATCCCTTCTAACGGAAGGCGTGTTTGTAAGGATGTCTGGCCAGGATGTAAAACGAGGTACGTTCTCACATCGCCACGCATATTTCGTGGATAGCAACACGAATGCTCCTTATTGTGGATTAGATCATATCGAAAAGGGTCAACGGAAATTTCTTATTTACAACTCCTTGCTATCGGAGTTTGGCGTACTTGGATTTGAATATGGCTATGCGATGTCGTCTCCAAACGCACTCGTAATATGGGAGGCACAGTTTGGTGACTTTGTAAATGGAGCACAAGTAATTATCGATCAATTTTTGTCCAGTGCCGAGTCGAAGTGGCAGCGGATTAATGGACTCGTGATGTTGCTACCCCATGGATATGAAGGTCAGGGACCCGAACATTCAAGTTGCCGACCCGAGCGATTCCTTCAACTATCTGCGGAGCATAACATGATCGTAGCTAATCCCACCACCCCTGCAAATATTTTCCATTTATTGAGGCGGCAGGTAACATGGGAATTTCGTAAACCTTGTATTGTGTTTTCGCCAAAATCTTTGTTGCGCCATCCGGGAGTTATTTCTCCAATTAAGGATTTTGTGAAGGGCTCATTCCAGGAAGTGATTGACGATGCAGCGGTAACGATTAAAGATGTCAAGAAAGTTGTCCTCTGTTCGGGAAAAATATATTATGATTTGTTGGAAGGACAGCAGAAAAAGAAAACAAAGGATGTAGCAATTGTTAGGTTAGAGCAACTTCATCCCTTTCCAGAAAAACAAATCACCGCACTGTATAAAAAGTATAAAACAGCAAAATTTGCGTGGGTTCAGGAAGAGCCTTCAAATATGGGATGTCTCTCATATATTATCCGGATGATGCCTGATCAGAAAATCGATTTTATTTCTCGTAAAGCCAGCGCATCTCCAGCCACAGGTTATAATAAGGTGCATAAGACGGAACAAGAGAAAATTGTATCGCAGGCACTGGAAGTCAAAAATTGAAAACGTAAGAAATATTAATATTTGTAACGAATATGGCACAACAAATAAAAGTACCGGTAGTTGGTGAATCGATCACTGAAGTGACCATCGCAAACTGGTTAAAGAAGGACGGTGATGTTGTGAAGATGGATGAGGTGATCGCTGAACTGGAATCAGATAAAGCAACATTCGAACTAACAGCGCCTCAAGCAGGAATTTTGAAAATTAAAAAGCAGCAAGGTGCAGTTGTGCCAGTAGGCGAGGTAATTTGTGAACTCGCTGATGGTGGACAAGCAACTCCCAATTCTAAACCAGAAGTCAAATCTAATAGTATCGTATCAACACCGACAGCGCAACCCATGAAATCTACAGACGGAATAAAGGAAATGAAGGTGCCCACTGTTGGCGAATCTATTACTGAAGTAACAATCTCTACTTGGTTAAAGAAGGATGGTGACTTTGTAAAGCTGGATGAAGTAATTGCAGAAGTAGAGTCCGATAAGGCCACATTTGAATTACCGGCAGAGGCAAACGGTATCTTAAGAATAATTGCAACAGAGAAAACGACACTTCCTATTGGAGGCCTCATTTGCAAAATAGAGATAACGGAAGGCGCGCCTGCGAGCACAGCTCCTGTCGCTTCAGCTCCAACAATTGCACCTGTTTCGTCTGACAAATCGTATGCTGCAGGCCATCCATCGCCAACGGCTGCAAAAATTTTGGATGAAAAGGGAATTCCTGCGAATCAAGTGCAAGGGTCAGGAGTTGGTGGACGAATTACGCAAGCGGATGCAACGAATGCCACGCCTGCTAAGGAGACTAAGCCAGCGGCTTCAACTACTCCACCTGCGATTGCTTCTGGGGGATCTAGAAATAAGAGAAACGAAAAAATGACTTCTCTTCGCAAGACAATTGCACGAAGATTGGTAGCGGTAAAGAATGAAACTGCAATGCTTACCACCTTTAACGAGGTGGACATGAGGCCTGTGATGGATCTTCGCTCAAAATATAAAGATAAGTTTAAAGAAAAATACGGTGTTGGTTTAGGGTTCATGTCATTCTTCACAAAGGCAGTATGTGCTGCGCTAAATGAATTTCCTGCCGTGAATGCTTCGATTAATGGAGATGAAATTATTTACCATGATTATTGCGATATATCCATTGCTGTTTCTACCCCGCGTGGTTTAGTAGTTCCGGTGATCAGAAATGCTGAGGCATTAACCATGAATCAAATTGAAGCTGAGATTGCAAGACTTGCCACCCGTGGGCGAGATGGCAAGCTTTCAATAGACGAAATGAGCGGTGGAACGTTTACAATAACGAATGGTGGTGTTTTTGGTTCTATGTTGTCGACACCCATCATCAATGCGCCTCAGTCTGCGATTTTAGGAATGCATAATATTGTGGAACGCCCCATTGCATTAAAAGGTGAAGTTGTGATCCGCCCTATCATGTACCTTGCTCTGTCTTATGATCATCGTATTGTCGATGGGCGCGAGTCAGTCAGTTTCCTTGTGAAGGTTAAAGAAATGCTGGAAGATCCGGGAAGATTGATATTAGGAGTTTAAAAGATTGGATCTTATAGCATGAATCGAGCTTAAAGATCTTCGATTGTCGACATAATAAGAATAGAATTATCATTTATGCAATACAATGTAATCGTAATTGGTTCTGGCCCCGGAGGATATGTAGCTGCAATCCGCTGTGCCCAGCTTGGTTTTAAAACTGCAATTATTGAAAAGTATTCTACCTTGGGCGGTACGTGCCTCAATGTTGGATGCATTCCCTCAAAAGCTTTGCTCGATTCATCAGAGCATTTTCACAATGCAGCTCACACATTTAAAGAACATGGTATAGATATACCAATGCCTAAGGTTAACCTCACTCAAATGATAAAACGTAAGAGCGAGGTAGTGAAGCAGACTTGTGACGGCATCGTTTTTCTAATGAAGAAAAATAAAATTGATGTTCATACTGGTGTTGGTTCTTTTGTTGATAAGAATACAATCAACGTAAAGTCCGCTGATGGCAAAGAAACCACTTTGACAACCGAGAAAGTAATCATTGCCACTGGCTCAAAACCCACCCCACTTCCTTTTGCTCCTTTTGATAAGAAAAGAATCATTTCAAGTACAGAAGCTTTAGAGTTGAAGGAAGTTCCAAAACATTTCATTGTTGTTGGTGGAGGGGTTATTGGAATGGAATTGGGTTCAGTATTCGCGCGAATCGGGTCTAAAGTTTCTGTCGTTGAATTTTTGGATAGTTTAATCCCTACTATGGATGGCACAATGGGCAAGGAACTGCTAAAGTCCGCGAAGAAGTTGGGCATGGATTTTTATCTGGGTCATAAAGTGACAGCCCTTGAAAACAAGGGAAAGGAAGTTTTGTTAAAAGCGGAAGACAAATCCGGAAAGGTATTGGAGCTAAAAGGAGATTACTGTTTAGTAAGCATTGGCCGAAAACCTTATACAGATGGACTGGGTTTGGAGAAAGTTGGAATAGAATTAAACCGAGGGCAAGTGCCAGTTGATAATCACTTGAAAACAAAAGTTGATACCATTTATGCCATTGGTGATGTAGTGCGTGGCGCAATGTTGGCACACAAAGCAGAAGAAGAAGGCACACTGGTAGCAGAGCAGTTTGCTGGTCAAAAACCACATATCAATTATTTATTGATACCTGGTGTGGTATATACCTGGCCGGAAGTAGCAAGTGTTGGATATACAGAGGAGCAACTGAAGGCCGATGGCAAGTCATATAAAGTAGGAAGCTTTCCTTACAAAGCTTTAGGCCGCGCGAGAGCAAGTATGGATTTGGACGGTCTGGTGAAAATTCTTGCGGATAAAAATACAGATGAGATTTTAGGCATTCATATCATCGGTGCGCGCGCAGCGGATATGATTGCATCGGGAGTAACAGCCATGGAATTCAGAGCATCTGCGGAGGATGTATCCCGAATGTCACATGCGCACCCTACGTATATGGAAGCAGTAAAGGAGGCTTGTCTGGCGGCAACGGCAAACAGACCTATCCATATGTAAAGCTAAATTAGCTTGCATAATCTATTGATAATCCAGGATCGGATTAGTAATAAAATCACCAGAGGAATGAGAAAGACATTGAGGTCTTGCGGAAGCAATGCCCAAAACGTAAGTAATGCGAATAAGACCAGGCTGGTTACTTTAAAGTAGGTGACAAACCATTGCGGTTTATTACTTTTCCAAAACCAAAATAATACGACAGCATGGGCTGGAAAAGCCCAAAGCAAATTGAAATTGTTAGCTGCTGCTTTGTGATCTGTCGCAATCCAAAGTAATAACAATAGTAACCCAACAAGCCCAACTACACCAAATAGTATAGTATCAAACCACTTCGATAGGCTATTTCTTTTGAAATCATAATAGGTCAATCC
>JAENVX010000099.1 GCA_016650355.1 Bacteroidia bacterium
ATTTGTTGGTAAGCACGGTGCCTTGTGCCTTCATCACTTGTGTAGACACAAAGTTTTCGGAAGCAATCAGCTCTATGCCATTCTGCTGGCGTTGCTTTTCTTTTTCTATCAGGTCAAAAATGATTTTGTCGCGCTTCATGATCTGGATTTTATATGAATTCAGGGTTTGTTTTGGAGGCTCAAAAATAGGATTACCAATGGTGGTATTAAAAAGAATGTTAAAATTTCTTTGAGAAGATCAAGGTATGAATTCACGACCTTCCGCTACTACCATCACCGCCAAAGCTTGCACTAAAAATAAGAGACGACATATTCATTTAAGCATCAATCTGTTAAAATTACTTAGTAATTACTTCTGTATTAGATAATTTTTCCTTTAATCTGACAATATCAGATTCAGTAAGACTATTACCTTCAAGATAGAGTCTTTTCAATTGCTTAAGTTCATACAGTTCCTCAGGTAGCGATGTGATCATGTTGTTTGCAAGTGCCAATACTTCTAAGGTTTTCAATAATTTGATATCCATTGGAATAGATTGAATCTTATTGTTACTAAGATCTAGGGCTCTTAGATTCTTAATTTGACAAACTTGAACTGGGATAATTTCAAATTGGTTGTTTGGTAACGAAAGAACAGTTAGTGATTTAAGGTTATGAAAATTCTCCGGTAGATATTTAAGTTTATTGCTATCTAGCAAAAGCTCCTGAAGCAACGAAAGTCGATGTATTTTTTCAGGCAGAACCTCTAACTTATTATTTCTTAAATCCAGTAACTTTAAATTATTGAGGCTTGTAATTTTATCGGGTAGTATGGTAAGATTACTGGAGTTTAAGTATAAATATTTTGCTAAGTCCTTAGCAACTATCGCACTTTTAAGATCATGGTATTCAAACATATTAAATCCATCAGTAAACTGTACTGTTATTTGGTTTTCTTGTGAATTGCGGCCATAACCCTTTACAAGGAGCTCTGTCATTCGCTTGGCCAAAGGAATTAAAACATCTTCATTTTGATACTCATGTTGTTTGACTTGTTCCAATTCAAATTTTACTGGCAATACGAATCGGGAAGCATAACTTCTTCCATCAATTTGAGCGGGTATCCATTGGCCAATGAAATTTTTCACCTGGCTTAACAAAGCATTTCCACATCCTTCGCAGATATCTTTTTCTATTTTTAAATTTTGGGGAATTCCTAAACTATCGACTTCAAATAAAATGTACACATAACCCTCAAGTAGATTATTTCTTGCCGCGACAGGGTAGTTCAAATCCTCACTAATATTTTTATAAAAATTTGAACTGCTACCGATCATTTTCGGGTAGGTATTAAGAGTCTCCTCAACCCAAATGTTTTCTTTTTTAATAATATATCCTTTTTCAGAATTGTTGGAGATTGATTCGTCTTGGGCAATTGCAACAGAGAAACTCAGGGATAATAATAGTAGTAATTCAACTTTGTGTCTAGTCATCTAGTTTCATTTTAGAATGTTACAGAATAGGTTATCACCAGCTCCCGCTACTCCCGCCTCCACCAAAGCTCCCACCGCCACCAGAAAAACTACTTCCGCTGCTACTACTGCCAAATGAAGAGCCTCCGCTACTCCACCCCCTTGAAGAACGACCACCACTTTTGCCTGAGCCGCTGTTCATCTTGCTTGTGATTTGTTTTCCCCATCCTGTTTTGATAAGCCAGAATTTTATAATTGGAAAAAGAAGGGCGTAGATAGATAAGGGAACATACCAATACTGCAACCCAACGACCAGGGCGGGGAAAATTGCATAGAAGGGAAAAAGAAAAAAATAAATAATCCAACCAACTGAGCCCGGTGCGATTATTCCAAAGAATGCAAAAATTCCCAAAAAGGCGAAGATCCCAAGTCCTATGAAAATACGTTGGGTCATAGTAAGGTCTGCCATAGCATCGGTGTCTTCAGCAGAATATTCGCCACCAATAGATTTGATTATGGCATCGACCGCGGCTGTAACTCCTGTATCGAAATCACTATTGCGGAAGTTTGGAGTCATTTCATTGCGAATGATGCGGTTGCTATGGGCATCTGTGAGCACGCCTTCAAGTCCGTGGCCTACTTCAATTCTCATTTTGTGATCATCTACGGCTATGAGTAACAGCACGCCATTGTCTTTTTCTTTTTTTCCAAGCTTCCAGGCTTCCGCTACCCTCAATGAATATTCTTCAAGCACTTCTCCTTCCAGAGATTGAATGGTTAGAATAGCAATCTGATTGGAAGTAGAATCTTCATACACTTTCAATTTTTGCTCAAGCGCATCAATTGTTTCATGTCTTAAGACTTGGGCATCATCATGCACTCGCTGTCCCCAAAGCTCTGGAACGGGTTTTTGAGCAATGCTTGAAAACGGAGCAATTAATAGTAGTAGGAAAAGAAGGCCGTATAATCTCATCATCTTGTTAAATCTTAATCACCAGGAATCACTCGATCCACCACCTCCAGAAAATCCACCACCACCAAAATCACCGCCTGAACCCCACGAACCCGAGCTTCTACCCATTCCACTGCCCAACATTGTTCCCAGCATTGCGGCAGACCAGTAGCCTCCTCCACCGCCCCCGCCACCCTTCCTTCGCGACATGAGTACGATGATGGCGATGATAATTAGAAGTGATGCAATGGGCGATCTTTTTTTTGATCTCTTGCGAGGAGGATCCTCATTGACATAGGTTCCTTGTATGGCTTTCATAATTCCAACGAGACCTGCCTGAATACCTGCGTCATAATTACCTTCTCTAAAAAATGGAGCTACTTCATTGCGGTTGATGCGACTTGACAATGCATCTGTTAAATTTCCCTCTAACCCAAAGCCAACTTCAATCCGTTGCCTGCGATCATTTACAGCGATAAGCCATAATACGCCATTGTCTTTTTTCTCATCTCCAAGTTTCCATTCTGAAAAAACACGGTTGGCATAGTCATCGATGTCATCGCCATCCAGCGTTGGTATAATGTAAAGGGCAATCTGATTTGAGGTTGAATCGCGATAGCCTTTTAGTATACTTTCTAATTGACTAATCGCGGCAGGGGAAAGCAAACTCGCCTCATCGTGAACCCATACTCCACCATGGGGAGGAATAGTACGCTGTGATAGCCCTAACAAGGAAAGGAACAAGAAAGGAAAAAAAAGAAGATACTTCATCGCAGAAAAGAATTTAATCAATTGGCATGGCATAGGTTATTGCTACTACTCAAATTATTCTATGCGCAAATCGTCTTTCAATTCGTTCGCATCATCAGGGTCAATTACAAAGCCCTTTTCCAATAAAATTTCTCCACATTTTCTTATTGCCCCTTCCATACCCTCGACAATCTTACCATCTTTTATATTCGTAATAATACCGCGCACAAGGCCGTCCCATACACTTTGGTCCACTACCTTGCTAATGCCTTTGTCGGCCATTACAATTACTTCGTGTTCAAAAAAAGAGACAAATATCATGATGCCTGTGCGTTGGCGGGTGTTGAATACTTCTTCTTCAAGAAATGCATTTTCAGCGCGCTTCCTGGTGGACTGATCCAGGTGGACCTGACTTAGCATCATACGCTTTATGGGGTTGATAAAGTGAGCCTTTAGAGCCCCGGCCAATCCACCCAAAGCAACAAAAACAAAGATTAAGAGCGGGTCGCGATCATAAATAGCGAAAGATGGCACATATCGGTCGAGGAATACGATCACCACAAATACTGCCAGCGCACCGAATACGGCAGCACGGTATGTGGCAAGGCTATAAATGCCACTCTTTTCTACAAACACGGGCACAATTTCGCCTGAGATTTTGCTCTCGGCTTCGCGCACAGCAGTCTTGATTCTTTCAAGATCCTGATCTGTAAACCTTTTTCGAATGGACATAGATGTTGATTTATATAATTTGCTTCCTCCGTTTGAGATTGGAGGGGAGCCAAAGATACTTTAATAGATCAAAAGAATTTAGCCAGTTCAAAGTAATTTGATTCGTTGGGGAAAGTCTGAACAAAGATAGGGATGGAAGAAAAAGGCGCCTGTGGTTTTGCCAAAGACTGCGGATCGGGTATTCTAAATTCTTTTTGTAGTGGCAAGGAAGAAATCGTGAAGCGACTCCATGATTTCCTCAGGATCGTTTGAGTAAGAAATGGATTTGCGCTGTTGATTAAATGACGCTATAATTTCGTAATAGACGAGTTCTGTTATGTTGTACGCCTTCATCATAATTGTTTTGACAACAGGATCATTGACTACTTGCGAATAAGTTTGTGTCTTGTTGTGTTCTTCTATAATGCGCGAAAGTTTTCGTTTCTCACGCTCCAATTTCCAGAAATAATCAATAGGTGAAATGATGCCGTCCAGCCCACTCATTTTCTTCGGAGTTGCCTTTGTGCGGTTAACAACTTCGTTGGGATATAATCGTGTGGCTCTAATGGTGATCTCATTTAAAAGAATCACTTGTTCGCTCATCCGGATGAGCAATACATCCTCTTCAAAAAACAAGGGCAACTCGAAGGGATGATATCCTAGCATTGTAAAGATCAATGTGTCATTTTGGTTGGCTTGGATATTAAAATTTCCCTGAATAGAAGAAACGGTCTTCCTTTCCGAGTGTTTAACATGAAGTATTGCTCCGGGAAGTTCCTCAAAGGAAGCAGAGTCGATGACAATACCGCTGTACATCTTTTGCGAATAAGCGGGGATCGTCAACAAAAGGATGAAGCTCAGGAGCAAGTACTTATTCAAAATTCTTTATTGATGAGACGTTCAAAAGTGTAAAATAGTTTGGATGCGTTATTTCAAAGAGTCAGTTATACAAAACGAAATTATATTTTCTTGCCTTGCCACTTTCCCGACTTCATATATGCAAATGACATAGCGAACATGCTGATCGAATACACCCACTCACTCACCCAGCCCCACGTAATGGGCAGATTCCAATACTCTAACACGAAATAGACATAGATGCTGTAGATAGTAATGGTGATGAACTCAATGATTAAGTTTACTTGTGTGTGGCCGGTGCCTGTTACCGCGTTGAGCCATATTGTACCAATGGACATCATCATCAGGGCAACCGACACGATTCGTGCAACCGGAATCGCCTCCCTAATAAATTCTTCACCTTGTCCATAGAAGGAAAGAAAAAACTCGGGCACGACATTCAACACAACAAATGTAAACGCAGAAATACCAAGACTTAATTTTACAATTCGTTTGATTAAGGGTATTACTTCATTAGTCCTTCCTTGCCCGATTATGTTACTCACCATCGTATTTGTTGTGGAGGCAAATGCCCAGCAAAAAATGCCGAACAATCCAAAAATATTTCGCATCGTATTTGAGATGGCCAGGGCCCTTGCTCCATGATGTTCGATGAGGATATAAAAATATTCCCAGGTAATTATACTGATACCATATTGAGCGATGAGCGGAGCCGACTGAACAAGTATCAGCTTGGTCGTTGAAAAATCAATTTTTGTTTGTTCGAAGAACGAAAAAGACTTGTGAATGCCATTGATGCGAATAACAGCATATATGACTATTAGCCCGGTTGCTTCTGCAATAATGGAAGCATATGCCGCACCATTAAATCCGATCTGAGGCAACCCAAGGCGGCCGTATATAAATCCGTAATCCAACACGATATTCACTAATGCTTCCGCAAGAGTGCCCCATACTAAAAACTTAGTCTGGTTGGTTCCTACCAGCAAGGCGTTTCGCATTACATACAGGTAAAGAAAAGGCAATCCCCAAATGCGAATCAACAAAAAGTCAATTACCTGATCGGCAGTTTGCGTATCATGAATGGTTGCTTGCAGAACAAGCGGGGCAAATAGATAGGTCACTAAAATTCCAATAGCAGCAATGACGAGTGCAACCCAAACGCCATTATAAAAGAGACGCCCAATCTCTTTTGGAAGATTTTGACCTGCTCTTCTAGCAATGAGCGATTGTAACCCATTGTTAAGCCCATTGCCCAATACAGCGAAGATGAGATAGAATACACCGGTGATCCCCGCACTGGCAAGCTCTCGCTCACCCAATCTGCCTAGAAAAATGTTATTGGTAATGAAATTAATCTGCGGAACCAACATGGCCAGGGAAATGGGCAACGCCATTCTCAAAATTTGGCGATAGCCAGTATCTAAACGCAATTCCATTATGAAATACTAAGAGGATCGCAAAAATAGATTAAAAGATTTGGGTGATGCAAAAAAGTAAGGGTTTACCTGATTTTTTCTAATCCCGCTTTTCACTGATTGTTTACAGGCATGACCTATCGACATTTGATTCATAATTAAACAATCAAAAACTAAAGCCATGACAATGAAGATCAGGATGAGAGAAAAAGTAATCCAAGCAATAATGATCCTACTTTTATTTTTAGGGACAGGTCTTTATTCGCTTATACAGGCATAAATCTATTTACTTCCCGTAGACAAGATCACAACAAAACTTATAGCGTAATCAAAAACGATATGAATATAAAAAGTTTAATTCTGAACTTCATTGATCAATTGTTTGACAAAGAGTACAAGCAAGCGAAAATAAGTACACGTATAATTTTGAGAATAACGAACACGGACCCCTTCTCAAAAATGGCCATTCAGGATAAAGTAACTTCCCTTGCGACATTGATGTTGGGCTTTCAGAAGGACTTTGGATTTATACCTGAAAATCTATGCCGCAGGCTAGTGCACCTAAACCAAAAACTTACTTTGGAGACCAACGAAGACTCGCTTGGTCGTAAGTAATGAAGCCTCATGTTTTTTTGTCAACGACTGTTGAATGATATTCTTTTGCTTTATTGAATTCCTGAATTAAGCCTCCCCATCATAACCGTTCAAATCCCATCTGGACGGTTAAAAAAACTCATTTTATTTGATGATTAACTTTTTATACTTTGGGCTCATTCGAAGCAGGCCTAATTTTTTATCCTAAGTATAATTAATCTATGTACATGAAGCAGTTTATTTCTGGTATCGCAATTGTGCTCACTTTTTTTTCAACAACTGTGGCGCAAGATCGCGCACTTCAGGCGGAGTCTTCTGTTGTTACAAACA
>JAENVX010000100.1 GCA_016650355.1 Bacteroidia bacterium
CTTATAGCCAGATATAAATCCTATGATGCTGATACCATCAGCTTAACTTGTAGCGAGCCCGCCAGCTGGCGGAGAACCCGCGTCCACTTATAGCCAGATATAAATCCTATGATGCTGATACCATCAGCTTAACTTGTAGCGAGAACGGGAGTTGAACCCGTGACCTCAGGGTTATGAATCCTGTGCTCTAACCAACTGAGCTACCTCGCCTCGATAATTTGGAGCGCAAACTTACGAACTTTTCAGAATTCAATCATCTTTAAAAGAATAATTTGTCCTTCATAAAAAAATGCTCTACCTTATAATCGAATCACTAATCCATAAATTAACAATGCCCAAAAAGAAACTTTTTACTGCAGACTTTGAAATACACGCTTCGGTAAAAATGCTCTATCCTTATATTCATTCAGCAAGTGGTCTTGCCGAGTGGTTCGCAGATGATGTCGCGATTAGTCCGGAGAAAGTATTCACTTTTGTATGGGATCATGAGACACACAAAGCACTGATGACATCCCATCGCATAAATCATTTCACCAAATTTGAATTTATTCCTGAATCAAAGGAAGATGAAAAGGATCCCTCCTATTTTGAAATACGCATTGAAGTAAACGACATCACACAATCAACATTCCTCAAGATATTCGATTATTCAGATTTTGATGACATGGACGAACTGCATGACCTGTGGAAAGGTTTGGTAGAAAACCTGAAAACAGTTGTTGGTGGTTAACCCTTCGTTTTGATTTTAGAATCTCCTCAACCATTTTATTAGTCTCATACCGGATATGTTATCGATTCGATGACGGAAGTTTTTATGAGATTATTTTAGAATTATATTCGCAAAAAATAATATACACATGCTTCCCAAACACAACCCTACTGAAACAAGATCCTGGCAAGAACTCACCTTGCATTACCTCTCTATGCAGGCCGTCCATCTCAACGAATTATTTCAGGAAGATCCAAATCGATTTAAAAATTTTCATACCCAGTTTGAAGATATCTTGGTTGATTATTCTAAAAACATCATCACAGAAGAGACGCTTCATTTATTTAAATCTTTGACAGATGAATGCGAGTTGCACGAAGCCATTCAGTCCATGTTTAAGGGTGAAGGAATCAATGAGACCGAAAGTCGCAGCGTGCTTCACTATGCATTGCGCAATAGGTCTAACACGCCAATACAACTAGACGGTCAAGATATAATGCCTGAAATAAATAAGGTGTTGGATCAAATGAAAAAGTTTTCACAGGATTTGATAAGTGGTATCTGGAAAGGACACACAGGGAAAGCCATGACAGATATTGTTAACATAGGGATTGGCGGTTCTGATCTCGGTCCCTATATGGTGACAGAAGCACTTAAGCCATATCATAAAAACATTAAGCCACATTTCGTCTCTAATGTAGATGGAACACACATTGCAGAGACATTAAAAAACGTTGATCCTGAAACAACATTATTTATCATTGCTTCCAAAACTTTTACAACACAAGAGACAATGACCAATGCCGAATCAGCAAAGCAATGGTTCCTTGAAAAAACCAACGGCAATGGGGATGTTGCAAAACATTTTGTAGCGGTGTCAACAAATGCGAAAGCTGTTACAGCGTTTGGCATTGCCCCTGAGAATATGTTTGTTTTTTGGGATTGGGTTGGTGGACGTTATTCATTGTGGTCCTCCATTGGTTTATCCATCGCATGCACGATAGGTTTTGACAATTACGTGCAACTGCTGGAAGGTGCTCACGCGATGGACAATCATTTTAAAAGTGAGCCGTTTGAAAAAAATATTCCAATGTTGTTGGCAATGCTTGGTATTTGGTACGGCAATTTTTTTGATGCTGCCTCTGAAGCAATTCTTCCCTATGATCAATACATGCATCGCTTTGCAGCTTACTTTCAACAAGGCAATATGGAGAGCAATGGAAAATCTGTTGATCGAAATGGGCAGCCCGTTTTATATCAAACAGGTCCGGTTATCTGGGGCGAACCAGGAACAAATGGACAACACGCCTTCTATCAATTAATTCATCAGGGCACGCGCATGATTCCATGTGACTTTATCGCTCCCGCCATTAGTCAGAATCAAATTGGCGATCACCATCAGAAACTTCTGTCAAATTATTTTGCGCAAACGGAAGCTCTAATGACCGGAAAATCAGAAGAAGATGTGCAAGAAGAATTGACAAAAGCAGGCATGACGAAAGAGCAAATTGAATTACACAAACCCTTCAGAGTATTTACTGGCAACAAGCCTACCAATTCTATACTTTTTAAAATGCTTACGCCCAGAACGCTCGGAAGCCTAATTGCCATGTATGAACACAAAATTTTTGTGCAAGGTGTAATTTGGAATATCTATAGCTTTGATCAATGGGGTGTAGAACTTGGTAAAGTATTAGCAAAGAAAATACTCCCTGAGCTCGAGTCCGATGCTGATATTGCCTCACATGACTCATCTACAAATGGCCTGATTAACTATTTCAAACGATTGAAAAAAGGTTAAGGATAGAAAGTGTTGTAAAGTAGGCCCTATACCTTATTTTTGAGGCTTTTAGCCCAATAAATGGACAATAAAATTTCGAAGATTGGCGTGTTCACATCTGGTGGAGATGCACCTGGAATGAACGCTGCCATACGTGCAACCATTCGTGCTGCCATCTACTATAATAAAGAAGTCTATGGAATCATGCGCGGCTACGAAGGCATGATTGACAACGAGATCGTTAAAATGGGTGCACGTTCGGTGGGCAACATTCTACAACGGGGTGGCACGATTTTAAAGACGGCACGAAGCGAGATGTTTCGCACCAAGGAAGGACGTGAAAAAGCATATCAGAATTTGAAGAAGTGTGGCATTGATGCACTTGTGGCAATTGGTGGAGATGGTTCCTTTACGGGGCTCCACAAATTCTATGAGGAGTTTAACATACCTTCTATTTGCATTCCCGGGACTATTGATAACGATATTGCTGGTACCGATTATACCATAGGCTTTGACACTGCAACGAACACCGCAGTAGAAGCAATCGACCGGATACGAGACACAGCACTTTCACACAATCGCCTTTTCTTTATTGAAGTCATGGGGCGCAACAGTGGTTACATTGCAGTCAACTGCGGTATTGCTGGTGGTGCTGTTGCCGTTATCCTTCCGGAAGAGACAACGTCCTTTGACCAACTTTTTACCTTGCTTGAAAAAGGTGGTAAGACCAATAAGAAATCAAGTCTGGTTGTGGTTGCGGAAGGTTCGAAGATTGGTGGCGCAAGTGAGTTAGCTAAAATGGTTGCAGAACGATCTAATTATTTCGATATCAAAGTAACAATCTTAGGGCATATGCAACGTGGTGGCTCCCCTACTTATTTTGATCGGGTACTCGCCAGCAAAATGGGCGTGGCGGCCATCGAAGGTTTGCTTGCAGGAAAAAGTGATGTGATGGTTGGTATACGTGATAATAAAATGGTATACAATGAATTCAATACCATCATGACACAAACTCACGAGATTGATAGCGAAGCATTGCGAATAGCTAAAATTCTATCCATTTAATTTTTTAAGGAAAATGAAAGACCTGACAGTTGGGATTGATATCGGAGGTACAAACACGAGGTATGGTATTGTTGACCGCGAAGGAAATGTTCTTCACCAGGGAAATATTCCAACGCCTGATTTTGAAGATTTTCAAGATTACTTTGATGCGATGGCTGATGCCTTGCGTGAAGCCAAAACTTTATTGCCGGGAAATCATCGGCTGGTAGGTATAGGA
>JAENVX010000101.1 GCA_016650355.1 Bacteroidia bacterium
ACTTTTGGATTCGTTCATATCTCGACAGGAGATTTATTTCGGTGGCACACTAAAAATGATACGCCACTTGGTAAAAAAGTAAAAGAGATTATGAACAGTGGAGCGTTGATTCCTGATGAGATTACAATTGCTATGCTGAAAGAGGAGTTAGATAAAAATCCTCAAGCCAAAGGTTTTTTATTTGATGGATTTCCTAGAACTGTACCTCAAGCGGAAGCGTTGGATAAATTCATGAAAGAAAATGACACCGCTATCCATTATGTAATCGCACTTGATGTAAATGAACAAGAATTACGCAATCGTATTGCCAAACGGAGAACTACCGAAAACAGAGTTGATGATGAGGAGGAAAAATTAAATAAGCGCGTTACTGAATATTTTAGTAAAACAATTCACGTACTGCCATATTATGAAAAACTCGGACGTCTAAACACCGTGAATGGCATTGGTGCCGTTGACGAAATCTTTAGCAACATCTCCAAATTGATTAAATAGTTTAACCTCAATTGTTAAACTCACATAGAAATATCTAAAATACATTTGTGTCCAATCCAAACTTTATTGATTACGTAAAATTCAACTCTCGATCCGGAAATGGAGGAGCAGGTTGTTTACATTTTCATCGCGAAAAATTTATTGATAAGGGTGGGCCAGACGGAGGTGATGGTGGTCGTGGTGGACACGTGATCCTGCGTGGTAACTCACAACTATGGACACTTCTCCATTTAAAATTCAGAAAACATATTTTCGCGGAAAACGGTGCGGGTGGTGAGGGTCAAAACATGACCGGAAGATTTGGGAAAGATCAAATTGTGGAGGTGCCCCTTGGAACTATTGCTAAGCGATCCACAACCGGTGAAATAATTTGTGAAATTAATCAGGATGGTCAGGAAATTATCCTCTCATCTGGGGGCCGAGGTGGTAAAGGGAACTCACATTTCGCTACCCCAACCAACCAAGCACCCCAACACGCTCAACCTGGTGAGCCGGGGAAAGACGAATGGATTATTTTAGAATTAAAATTACTGGCCGATGTTGGATTGGTTGGATTTCCAAATGCCGGCAAGTCTACTCTTCTTTCAGTAGTGTCGGCAGCTAAACCAAAAATTGCAGACTACGTTTTCACCACACTTACCCCAAACCTCGGTGTTGTATCTTATCGCAACAGCCAATCTTTTGTGATGGCCGATATTCCCGGAATCATTGAAGGAGCAGCAGAAGGTAAAGGTCTTGGCATTCGGTTTTTAAGACACATTGAACGTAACTCTGTCCTCCTTTTCATGATACCTGCTGACTCAAATGATATTAAAAAAGAGTTTGACATTTTGTTAAACGAGTTGAAGAAATATAATCCTGAATTACTGGATAAGAAGCGGCTGCTTGCGATCACTAAATCTGATTTACTTGACGAAGAATTAAAAACCGCTTTGAAAAAAGAGTTGCCAAAAGGAATACCATCAATCTTCATTTCTTCAATCACCAATCAAGGAATTACAGATCTGAAAGATCTAATCTGGAAAAACCTTAATTAAATAAGAAGGCGTCAACTTGGCACAAATTTTCAATTGGCAAAATTCTTGTCAATTTTGCGGCTAATCAAGAGGTATAGAAATGAAAGAAAGTATCAATCAAGAGCAGGAAGTTGAGAAAAGTGGCGAATTAGCCGATGAGACATCCAATAGCGGGAATCTGGAATCAGCAGAATCTGCTAAAAATGAAGACTCGATAGCTGAAGAGGCCGTAAAACAAGACCCATTAAAAAAACTTCAAGACGATTTGGCAGAAGCTAAAGATAAGTTTGTTCGCCTGTATGCCGAGTTTGAAAATCATAGGCGCAGGACCTCTAAGGAGAAGTTGGAGATGATCCAGTCGGCAAATGAGGAATTAATTAAAACACTTTTACCTGTAGCTGATGATTTTGAGCGTGCAGAAAAATCGTTTAAAGATAAAAACGACAAAGAATCAGAGGGCTTCTTTTTAATTCAAAATAAATTCAAAAAAATACTGGAGCAGTATGGTGTAACACCAATGGAATTCTCCAAAAAAAGTGACTTCAATCCTGACTTCCATGAGGCCATTACTCAAACACCTGTAACTGATGAAAAATTGAAAGGCAAAGTGGTAGATGTTATAGAGAAAGGATACTTGCTAAATGATAAAGTCATACGCTTTGCCAAAGTAATCGTGGGAAGCTAAACACCCGAGCACACAACACCGGAATTCATGGCCAAAAGAGATTATTACGAAATACTAGGTATAAGCAAGTCAGCAGCTGCTGATGAAATTAAAAAAGCGTACCGAAAAGTAGCTATTCAATTTCACCCAGATAAAAATCAGGGCAACAAGGAAGCTGAAGAAAAATTCAAAGAGGCAGCCGAAGCCTATGAGGTCCTAAGCGATAGCACTAAAAAAGCACACTATGACCGCTTTGGACATTCCCGTCAGGGAAGTGGGGGTGGCGGTCACCATATGAACATGGATGATATCTTTAGCCAGTTTGGAGATATTTTTGGTGGAGGTGGCGGTAGTCCATTTGATAGCTTCTTTGGGGGTGGAGGCGGTGGAAGCCGTCAGCGAAAAGGATCCAACCTTCGCATAAAACTTAAGTTAAATCTGGAAGAGATTGCAACTGGTGTAGAAAAGAAAATTAAAGTCAATCGCTTAGTGCGGGCTGATGGGGTCACGTTCAAGACATGCCCGACCTGCCAGGGCTCTGGTCAGGTAAGGAAAGTTGTAAATACAATGCTTGGCCAAATGGTTTCAGCCACAACTTGCTCAACGTGCGGAGGTGCAGGCCAATCCATTGACAAACGCCCTTCAGGTGTTGATAGCTCTGGCTTGGTTTCCAAAGAAGATATGATCAGCGTACGTATTCCAGCAGGGGTTTCTGATGGCATGCAACTCTCAATGTCTGGCAAAGGAAACGAAGCACCCGGAGGTGGAATTCCAGGAGATTTACTAATTCTTATCGAAGAGCAAGAAGACAAACAATTAAAGCGCGATGGATCAAATTTGATTTTTGATCTCCATATCAGCTTTGTTGATGCTGCAATAGGCATGAGCGCGGAAGTACCTTCTATAGGTGGCAAAGTTCGAATCAAAATAGAACCCGGTACGCAAAGTGGTAAGATTCTTCGCCTTCGCGGAAAGGGATTGAAAGATATTAATGGCTACGGAACAGGTGACCAACTTATTTACATCAATGTCTGGACTCCAAAAAAATTATCTCCTGAAGAAAAAGCAAAACTGGAGAGCCTTCGCTCATCGGTCAACTTCCAGCCACATCCTGATGAAAATGAGAAAGGCTTTTTTGAGAGAATGAAGGAGTCCTTTAACTAGGACCAAAAGGTAAAAATTCCTTTTCCTTCACAACCTATTGTCATTTAGCCCGTATAAGATCTATTACGGGTTTCTTTTTTTGACATTTAATTAACCTTTCTTACATCATAGCAACTTTTGGTTAACCTATCCGTAAAACCTGCATGTGGAAATATTTAACATTAGGATTCATAAGTAGTGCAGTCGCAATAGGTGTAAGCGGGCAGATCAAAAAGCAATTCTCTGTAGAAAATCTGGGGGACTGTCACAATATAGAACTCAACCTTAAAGCGAAGACGGGCAACTGTTTCATACGCCCAAGCCAAAATTCAGACATCCTGAATGTATACAGCAACCAGGAAGTAGAAGAGTACAACCATTCTTTCAGCAACGAATTGAAAGGCCAAACTTGCCAGGTAAGACTTGCGTTGGAGCAGGAGGGTCAAAAAGGAGTGGGTACAAAAATTTCATACCAGGTCTTTGGGGCCGACACACATCCCAACGACAAATTCTGGAAAATCTACCTCACAGAAAATACACCATACTCCCTCAACCTCGACTATGGGTTGGGAAACGCCAATATTGATCTGTCAGGACTTTCCATTAAGCGATTGAAGATTAACACAGGAAGTGCCGATGTAAATGTTTCGTATAGCTCAGGAATAGAGAACAAGGTGGATATGGACACGTTCTTAGTGAAGGTTGACTTAGGCTCATTGAATATCCGTCAATTAAATCTATCACGTTCGCGGTATGTAGTAGCTGATGTTGGTTTTGGAAATATTCTAATGGATTTCAGCGACCGGCCTTTGGTGAGCAATAAAGTAAAGGGAAGTGTGGGAGCTGGTAATATGGTTATCCTACTGCCCTCAAACGATGTTCCCGTGATCGTAAAAATTAGTGAGTCCTGGCTATGTAGTATCAATCTTTGTAAAAGTTTAAAAAGAGTTGGGGAGAATACATTTGCCAATGACGCGTATATGCAGAAAGATTCTAAAGATGGGATTGCCTTCGATCTTGATGTTTCGCTCGGTAAAATTATTTTCAAGGAAAAAGCGAACTAATCATTTTAAAATCAACCTATCTAAAATTCAAGATTGAAAAACGATCTTGAATTTTTTAATTTTAGCCCACGGTGTTGCTCAAAAAGAAGCTTTAAAATTTTAGAATATTGAATTCTAAAACCGATTTGTTACTCAATTAGTATTTTTGTTGCTCATTATAATAACCAAACCCAATTCATGTGGATGCATTAGTAGCCAGAGGGATCACCAAACGATATTCAAATCACACTGCACTTGACCAGGTGAGCATAAACATTCCTGAAAAAACAATCTATGGGTTGCTGGGGCCAAATGGTGCTGGCAAAACCACTTTAATTCGAATCATCAACCAAATTATTAATTCAGATGAGGGTGAGGTTTTGGTTTTTGGAGAAAAACTTAACTCACGCCACATTGAAATTATAGGCTATCTTCCCGAAGAGCGAGGACTCTACAAAAAAATGAAAGTAGGAGACCAACTGCTCTATCTCGCCCAGTTAAAAGGATTGAGCCGTCATGATGCACTCGTGAAAATAAAAGAATGGCTGGACAAGTTTGACATTAGGGACTGGTGGCACAAGAAGGTTGAAGATCTTTCAAAGGGCATGGCACAGAAAGTGCAGTTTATCAGTACGGTACTGCACGAACCAAAACTCATTATTCTTGATGAGCCTTTCTCTGGATTTGACCCCGTAAACGCGCAATTAATCACGGAGAAAATTCTGGAATTAAAAGAGAAGGGAAGCACTATCATTTTCTCTACACACAGAATGGAAACAGTTGAATCCCTTTGTGATCACATCGCACTAATTAATAAATCAAAGAAAATTCTGGAAGGCCCTAAAAAGCAAGTAAAGGATCAATTTAGATCCAACACATTTTTAGTAGAGCATCGTGGAAATCATTTCACTATGCCTGGACATTTGGAACTAGTAAATCAAACTGTGATTGAGGATAATTTATTTACCTCCACCATTAGAGCCAACAAAGAAATTTCTGGCAACCAGCTGATTCGAGACATGATTGAAATCACGGAGGTTCATTCGTTCCAAGAGAAAATACCTAACATGGCTGACATCTTCATCAGCCT
>JAENVX010000102.1 GCA_016650355.1 Bacteroidia bacterium
AATTTGCCCTTGCCCATGGTTTCGTCCATGGGCACATGAAGCTCACGGCACGTGTTGCGCAATGCTCCCTCATCCATCTCCGAAATATCTATTTGTGTGAAGTGCTGGATCGCTTCATACATGGTGAATCGTTTCCAGGGCCTTTTAAAATCAATTATATTATCTCCCACCGTTACCTGGGTAGTGCCATGCATATCCATCGCGGCCTTTTCAATCATCTCCTCCACCAAATCCATCATCCAGTTGTAATCCTTATACGCAACATACAATTCCACTTGCGTGAATTCCGGATTATGAAACCGTGACATACCTTCGTTACGAAAGTCTTTAGAAAATTCATATACTCCATTGAATCCGCCAACAATCAGGCGCTTGAGGTAGAGCTCGTTGGCAATTCTCAAATAGAGCGTCATGTCAAGCGAGTTGTGATGTGTTGTGAATGGTTTAGCTGCAGCGCCACCGTACAACGGCTGAAGGATTGGAGTCTCTACTTCCAGATATCCCTTGGCGTTGAGAAACTGTCGCATAGAGTTGACCATTTGCGTACGTTTGATAAACGCCTCACGAACATGAGGGTTCACAACCAAATCCACATAACGCATGCGATAACGTTGTTCTGGATCTGTAAACGCATCGTGTAAAACTATTTTTCCGGCTTCGTCCGTTGTCTCTTTTACAATGGGAAGCGGCCTTAAAGATTTCGATAAGATGATTAACTCTTTTACGTGAATAGACGTTTCACCGGTCTGAGTTGTGAAAACGAATCCTTTTATGCCAAGAATGTCTCCTATATCAAGTAGCTTTTTAAAAACCGTGTTGTAAAATATTTTGTCCTCGCCTTGGCAAAGATCATCCCTACGCATATAAATTTGAATGCGCCCCGTTTCGTCTTGCAATTCCGCAAATGATGCATTGCCCATTATTCTCCGGCTCATCATGCGACCGGCAATCGACACGTTCTTATATTCCTGCGTAGGATAATTTTTATGAATTTCTCCTGCGGTTACATTTACATCAAATAGCTCAGCCGGGTACGGATTAATTCCAAGCTTCACTAATTCCTCTAAACTCTGCCTGCGTATTATCTCCTGCTCGCTTAGTTGCATAATTAAAATTAAAGTTACCTCTGTTCTAAAGGGTAAAAATAGTGATTTAGTGCAATCCCTGCCATGTACCTCACAGACGAGTCATAGCCCAGCACATTCTTCATTTCAATTTGATGAAACTATAAGTTAGACTTTCTTCTTTTTAGTTCTTTGCGGATCAGCATCAACTCCCTGCTGCTTTGACCAGTTACCGAAGTATTTTCAGCTGCCCTCCTTAGCAGATAGGGCATCACTGCCTCAACGGGGCCATAAGGAACATATTTCACAACGTTATAACCGTCCTTTGCCAAATTGAATGAAATGTTATCACTCATTCCTAATAACTGAGCAAACCAGACCCTCTTATCGCTTTGTTTCATACCATGCTTTTGCATGAGCAATGCTAAATATTGGTTGCTATATTCATTATGAGTACCACACACTAGTGTTATCCGCTGTTTATTGTCGAGGCAAAAAGTCAATCCGCTATTGAAGGAATCATCTGTTGCATTTTTGCTAACATGAATAGGGTCTGGATACTCCATCTTCTCTGCCCGTTCGCGTTCCTTTTCCATGTACGCACCGCGTACCATCTTCACTCCGAGATAATAATTATGCATAGCGGCATTATGAAATGCTTCTTTTAAATTATTTAGCATATCAGCCCTGTACATCTGATATGTATTGAAAACAATTGCTCGCCCCTTGTTGTATTTTCCCATCATTTCGTAGGCAAGCGCATCAATGCCATTTTGAATCCAGCTATCTTCTGCATCAATCAGAATTGGCACTTCAAATTCATTGGCTCTCGAGCAGATTTTATCAACACGATCTCTCACACGCTCGAACTCAGCTTTTTCGCCATCAGTAAGTAATTGGTTGGATTGAACTTTTTCCAACAACGAAAATGCGGCCATACCTGTTAATTTGAAGACACAAAATGGAATTGCCGGATTACCCTTTGCCTTGTCAAGTGTGCTTAAAATCTCAGATGCCGTGGTATCAAAACCTTCTTCCGTCTCTGCACCTTCAACAGAATAATCAAGAATGGTTCCAACATGGAACTGAGCCAATCGCTGAATAGTTTCCTCACTTTTTTCAATTGTCTCACCTCCGCAAAAATGATCGAATACTGTTGATCGGATTAGTCCTTTAATAGGGAGTTTAAATGCCAGCGCAACTTTTACGGCTGCTGTGGCCAGGCTTGATATTGTAGGATGACTTACCAGTGAGAAAATTAAGTGTGCCTTTTTTAGGCGACCGTCAGATTTATATGAAAAGGCGACAGCGGTATCATCAAAGTGTATTAGGGGCTCTACTTCCATAGGTTTTTTTTTGCGCATTCAAATATACTCCTCGCAGTCAAATCTTAGAGTCATTTTCATATACAGACTTAAGAATTAGCCTATTTTTGTCGTAGTCCGAAATAAAAGAGATGCTTCCCCACCACATCGTTATCGAACATAATCCCACGAAAGCCATATCAGGATTTCTTTCAAAATCATCCTATTCTAAAATGTGCATTTTAATGGATGAAAATACTGAATCGTATTGCTATCCCAGTATTACAAAGTTTCTTCCCCCTCATTCTATTTTGAGAGTTAAAAGTGGAGAAGAAAATAAAAATCTCGCAACCACAAGCCTTATCTGGCAACAGTTGACCGAGTTTACGATGGATCGACACGGGTTACTAATTATCCTTGGAGGTGGAGTCCTTGGTGACATGGGCGGATTTTGCGCGGCAACCTATAAACGTGGCATTGATTTTCTATTGATGCCAACGACCTTACTGGCCCAAGTCGATGCCAGTGTGGGAGGGAAACTCGGGATCGATTTTGATCACTTTAAAAATCATATTGGCCTCTTTCAAGAACCGGCCTCAACACTCATTTGCACAGATTTTCTTAACACGTTACCAAAACGGGAACTTCGATCTGGTTTTGCGGAGATAATCAAACATTGCCTCATCTCTGATAAGTCCATGTGGGACACACTTAGGAATAAATCGTTTGACCAACAAGATTGGAAAACTCTTGTGCAACATTCTGTGGAGTATAAATGGTCGGTGGTAACCAAAGATCCTAGAGAGAAAGGTTTGCGAAAGGTCCTGAACTTCGGCCATACCGTTGGGCATGCAGTTGAAGGGTATACCCTAAAAAGGGGCAACCGCATTTTTCATGGAGAAGCTATAGCCGTAGGGATGATTTGCGAAGCCTATTTGGCTTTTAAAAAAAACCTGCTAGACCAAGAAGGCCTAGACCAGATCACTGAATACTTAATTAAACTATTTGGAAAGGTGGAGTTACCCCAACAACATGACCTTATCCTTTCGGGGATGCTTCAAGACAAGAAAAATAAAGGTAATAAAATATTAATGGCACTTATCAAAGGAATTGGCAAGGCCGTCTGGGATGTTGAAATCAGTGAAGAAGAGATAAAATCGTCATTGTTATACTATGCTACTGCGTCTTATTAGGCGGCAGATCAGACACTGTCTAACATTAAACGTAGTGAATGTCTGAGTCGTCAAATGGTTCTATATCAACTTTCTTGATCGTTTGTTTCAGGTCGTTAGCCTTCTTCACAATAAAGTCCCTCGTCTTTTTCCTGCGATCACCCGTTAGTAACCAAGCAGCCAACAATGCCCCTCCGGCTACACCCAATCCAATCGCTATTTTTTTCTTGTTGTTCATAACATCATAAACTCGATTTAAATTTAAATTGTTTCATTGACATGAAAAAAAATGACAGCTAAAATTATTTTAGATTCGCTTCTTTAAATTTACAGACTTTGGGCTCTTCTATTATTATCAATAAGCTAAGTACGCTTGAGGGAAAAGCTAACTTGCTCCCTTCATCAAAGAGCATCAGTAACCGTGCCCTCATCCTCAATGCCCTTTCAGGCAACCAATCAATCGTAAGCAACCTTTCCTCCGCCCGCGACACACAGTTGATGATGAGACTAATAAACGATGAATCTCCCCTCATTGACGTGATGGATGCCGGCACCACCATGCGATTTCTTACCGCCTACTTTGCTATTTCAGGCATGAAAAAAACCCTAACTGGAACAGCACGCATGAGGCAACGACCAATCGGCCTTTTAGTTAATGCTTTGCAGGCGGTTGGCGTGACCATAAATTATCTAGAAAATAATGGGTTCCCACCTCATGAGATCATAGGGTATCATCCTAATAACACAAATACCATTTCAATTCCGGGGAACATCAGCAGCCAGTACATCTCGGCATTAATGATGATTGCACCAATATTGCCGAAGGGCCTTACTATCCAACTAAAAGGCAAAGTTGGCAGCCGCCCTTACATACAGATGACTGCCGAATTGATGAGCAAGTTTGGAATCCAATGCGATTTTTCTGTACAAACAATTCATATCCCCAACGGAAAATATAATCCTGTGTCCTATTCAGTTGAGGCCGATTGGTCAGCAGCTAGCTATTGGTTTGCTTTCACGGCCCTGGCTGAGAATGCGAGCATAACCTTACCCAATATTTCATCAAAATCATTGCAGGGTGATAGAGTTGTTGTAGAGATCATGGCAAAGCTTGGAGTTATAACTCACTTCGCAGACAATCAGGTATTCCTAAGCAAGTCCAATCACAGTACTTTTCTTGAATGGGATTTTACCGATTGCCCAGATCTCGCCCAGACTGTTTTGCCGGTTTGTGCCTGTAAAGGAATCTCAGGGAAATTCACGGGTTTGGAAAGCCTTCGAATAAAAGAGTCAGACCGCATTGCTGCTCTTCAAACAGAACTCGGAAAAATTGGAGCAAAGATTTCAGAAGAAAGTGTAGGTGTGTGGACGCTAACTCCAAGTACAGGGTGGCCTGGTTCAGGAATCCAAATTGATACATATCACGATCACAGAATGGCAATGGGGTTAGCTCCTCTAGCAACTCTTATGAAATTAGAAATCAAAGATCCAGAAGTAGTAAACAAATCTTATCCTGGATTTTGGGCAGACATGAAATCAGTCGGGTTTACTCTCGCTTAATTCATAACAGAATCGAAATGGCAGTAATAGTAAGTGCCCATCAAAGGGCACCTCACTAGAATGATTCTGTAATTTAATGGCTACTTAATG
>JAENVX010000103.1 GCA_016650355.1 Bacteroidia bacterium
ACTTTTGGATGATCGTTTAATATGAATAATTACAAAGAACTTAAAGTCTGGCAGAAATCTGTTGATTTAGCGGTCAGGATTTATGAGACGACTAAACATTTTCCGCGGGAAGAAGTATATGGATTGACTTCGCAAATAAGACGTAGTGCAATATCAATTCCATCAAACATTGCAGAAGGCGCAGGGAGGAATTCAAAAAAAGAATTCAATAATTTTTTAGCGATTTCCAACGGATCATCCTGTGAACTTGAGACTCAATTGATAATTGCTAACAAAGTTGACTTTTTGGATGTCGGCATTTTGCATGCACTGCAAATGGAGTTATCTGAGATTCAAAAAATGAATTGGTCTTTACAAAAATCATTAACTCAGGACTAACGACTCAAGACTTAATACCAAATAATATGAACGCATATATAGTAGCAGGTTTCCGCACAGCGGTGGGCAAAGCAAAAAAAGGTGGATTTAGGTTTACAAGACCAGATGATCTTGCATCGGATGTTATTAAGCATCTTGTGAAATCTATTCCAGGGTTGGAAAATAAAATGGTGGATGACCTTATCGTTGGCAATGCTGTGCCCGAAGCAGAACAAGGAATGCAGATGGGTCGCATGATTTCGTTGATGGCATTGGGTTTGGATGCACCGGGCTTAGTTATAAATCGTTATTGTGGATCGGGCGTGGAGGCTATTGCCATTGCCAGCGCGCGTATTCATGCCGGCCAGGCAGATGTAATTATTGCAGGCGGAACCGAATCTATGTCGATGGTTCCCGTGATGGGGTTTAAGACGGCATTGAATTACACTATCGCAAAGGATAATCCAACTTATTACACCAGCATGGGACTTACGGCCGAGGAGGTTTCCAAACAATTTAAAATTACACGCGAAGAGCAAGATCAATTTTCTTATGAGTCGCACATGAAGGCAGCGGCAGCATGGAGGGATGGTAAATTCAAAGATGAAGTAGTGCCAATTACCGTGAAGGAAGTGTATGTGGATGAGGATATGAAAAAGAAAACACGCGAATACATTGTGGATAAAGACGAGGGTATCCGCGCTGACACAACTGTTGAAGGGTTGTCAAAATTGAAACCAGTTTTTGCTGTTGGTGGCTCTGTAACCGCAGGAAATTCATCTCAAACTTCTGATGGCGCAGCATTCGTAGCAGTGATGTCTGAGCGCATGGTAAAGCAACTTAATCTTAAGCCTATTGCACGTATGATAAGCTATGCGGCAGCAGGTGTCGATCCACGCATTATGGGTATTGGCCCAGTAGCAGCTATACCCAAAGCGTTGAAGATCGCTGATTTAAAATTGCAGGATATTGATTTGATAGAATTAAATGAAGCATTTGCAGCACAGTCTCTCGCAGTAGTAAAAGAACTTGGCATCGACCGAAGTAAGCTAAATCTAAATGGAGGGGCAATAGCCGTGGGCCATCCACTTGGATCTTCAGGCGCGCGTTTATCGGTTCAGTTGTTCAATGAGTTGAGAAGACAAAAGAAAAAATATGGAATGGTGACAGCATGTGTAGGTGGCGGCCAAGGCGTGGCAGGGGTGTATGAATTGTTGAATTAAGAAAAGTAAAGAGTCCTGAGTCTTTTTACCTAGACGGAAGAGATCTGATTTGTAGCAGGACTGTTTATTTAAAAACTAAATACTCAATACAATAAAATTATGAGCACGATTACTAAAACAAAAGGAGCAATCAAAGGAGGAGAATTCCTCATTCGCGAAACAGCAGCACATGAGATTTTTATACCGGAAGAGTGGAGTGAGGAACAGAAAATGA